>JANLUN010000305.1:0-8566 GCA_031363505.1 Planctomycetota bacterium
GCGCGAGCGGTTCGTCGTCCGCGTCGGTCGGCACGACGCGCACGTTCGCGTCCAGCAGCGGGCGGCCGTCCGCGCCGAAGACACGCCCCGACACCGCTCCGCCGGGCGCGAGCTTGACCTCGCCGAGATCGGACTCGCGTCCTTTCGTGAGCTTCGCCTGCAGCGGCATCATCGCCTGTCCGAAGTGTTCCGCGAACCCGGACCACTGGCGCGCTTCGAGCGGCCAAGTCCAGTCGAGCTCGGCGACCGCGAGTCCGTCCGCGGTGCTCGTCGCGATCGTGTGGCGACGGCCTTGCACCTGTTGCTTCAGCTCGACACCGGCGACGGGCTTGCCGCTCTCGTCGAGGAAGCGCACCCAGATCTGCGCCTTGTCCGGCGGAGTCTGTTGCAGCGGCGCGGCCAGCGTGCGTTGAACCGGCGCGAGCAGGCACAGGGAGAGCGCGCCGAGGCGGACGGCGTACCGACGGAGGGACTCGAGGTGGATCATGGCTTGGGCGGGACCCGACATCACTCGGGTCGCTCCGGATGGGGTTCTTCCCGAAGATCGCGGCTCAACGAACGAACGTGCGCCGATGTTGGACCAGGGCTAGCTGCCGGATGGACGCGTCAGAAACACCGGATCGCTCCGTTTCGAAGTGGGCGCATTCAGCGTCGCTTCGGCTTCGAGCAGCTTCGCCATCGGCGGGACGCCCATCGCCTGCCGCTCCGCGTCGGTCGTGCGCGGATCGCAGGGATAGAGTCGCCACGCCTTCAGCACATGCTCATAGGTGTACTGCGTCCCGTAGCGCTGGTGCATGCCCAGCTTGACGAGGTGCTTGTCGGTCGCCTCGGCCGCGACGCGGAAGCCCTTGTCCTCGCCGAGCTCCGCGGACTTGAGCGCGAGCTCGAGCGCGAGAGCGAGGTTCTCGTCGGAGTCGGTCTCGACCAGGATGACGGCGGCGTGCAGATAGTCGGTTGCCGACTGCGCACCGCCCGCGTCGACGATCTCACGCGCTTTCGCTGCGCGAGAATCACGGCGGGCACGCAGCTCCGACGGTTCGCGGGTGCTGTGGCTTTGTTCGGCCGCGTCCTTATGGACGTCGTCGTACATGCGCGAGAGCTTCGCGGCGGGCGAGGCGCACGCGACGACCATCGCCGCAAAGATCCACGAGCACACGAACTTCGACTTCTTCGACTTCAAGGGGGGAGGCATCCGGTTCCGAGCACAGGAGCGCGACATCGTGCGATCGAAACGGCGCCCGTCAAGCGCCGCGGAGTCGTCCCTCATGCTTCCGCCGCGCCCGAGCGCAACCGGACGAGGAGCGCCCCGCCCTGGCTGTGCAGTTCGAAGCCGACCACCCCCAGGCGCACCCCGTCGGGGCCCCGGAGCCATTCCTCCACCATCGGCCGCAGCACCGGCTTCTGAAGCCGGTTGCCCCATCCGCGGCCCGTGATCACGAGCGCACGGTCGACCCGACGCAGCCGGCAGGCATGGAGCTCCTGGCCCAGGCGCCGGAGTGCCTGCGACGGAGGGAGTCCATGGAGGTCGATCTCGATCACCGGGTGCGGGGCGCGCCGCGAGCCGCGTTTTATGATGTTTGAACCCGCGCACCTAGCCTACAGGCCGTAGGCTGGTGCCCTTTCGAAGGGAATCTAGAGCCCTTCGGCCGGACGCCGCGGGCGTCCGATTCATATCACGAACCATCGATGGCCGGAGCCGCCGGCTCAACCTTAAGGAATCCCACTCATGAAGAACCTGCTCCTCGGCGTCGCCCTCATCGGCTGTGCGCTCGCCTGCAAGACCGACAAGAACGCCGCGATCGCGGATCCGTCCTCGGCCAACGTGCCGAAGTCGGAATGCTGCGAAGCGAACAAGGGCGACTGCAGCGACATGAAGGCTGAATGCGCCACCAAGCCGGATTGCCAAAAGGTCTGCCCGGTCACGGGCAAGGCCGAAGGCTGATCCGAAGACTCTCCAAGAGTTCGCAAGGCCGGTGCGGGGACTCCCCGGACCGGCCTTGTTCTTTGTCGCGGATCAGCTGCCGCTGACTTCGATATTCAGCCGCCGCTGACTTCGATCAGGTGCACTTCGAAGATCAGCGTGGCGTCGGGCGGGATCATGCCCGGGATGCCTTCGGAGCCGTAGCCCATGCTCGGCGGCACCGTGAGTCGACGTCGCCCGCCGCTCTGCATCCCGATCAACCCGGTGTTGAGCCCGGGCACGGGGGCCGATCCGAGCGCCACCGTAAGCGGCACGCCGCGGTCGAGCGTGGAGTCGACGCGCTCTCCGTTCTCCAGCCACACCGTGTAATCGAATGTGACCGTGTCGCCGGTCGCGGCGGAGAGGCCTTGACCGAGGAAGAGCTCCTCGTACTTCAGGCCGGACGTCGTCCTGAACGTGTTGCGCTGGATCTCGACTGGGCGCTGCTGCAATCCGATGTGCGCGCAAGAGGCCAGTGCGAGGAGCACGAGCGCGAGCGACAATCGGGTGTTCATCGAATGCCCAGGACTTCGACGTCGAAGACGAGGGCTGCATCGGCTGGAATCCCCGCGCTGGGTAAGCCCTCTTTTCCGTACGCGAGCTCGGGGGGCACTTCGATGCGGGCTTTCGTCCCAATCGTGAGGCCGATGAGCCCGCGCACGAGCCCCGCGATCAGCGGCGGATTGCCGGTCGTGTCGAGCTTCGCGGTGCAGGGCTGAGTCCACTCGCGCGTCGACGCGAAGGGCGCGTCGGCGCCGCACACGCGCGCCTCGTACGCGAAGATCGCCTCGTCGCCGGCCGCGAGCGCGCGTCCCGAGCCCTCGACGAAGAGGTCGACGAAGCAGCCGTTGCCGCGGTCGAGCTTGCGCGCCGCTCCGTCCGTGGGTGGATGCGCGAGTGCGGAGTTCGTCGACGCCTGCTCGGTCGAAGCGTGCTCCGCCGAGGTCGCATCGCCGTCGACGCCGATCTCGTCATCGCTGCAGGCGGCGAGAACGGCGAGCAGGGCCGCGAGGAGGATCGGAATTCGACACATGGGGCGTTGCGCGCCGCGCGCCGGCAGAGCGTATCGGATCGTTCGCGCGCGAGCGACCGGCTGCCGCGCGTCAGTCCGCGAGGATCGACGCGATGCACGCGACGTGCACGATGTCCTCGGCCTTGCACCCGCGCGACAGGTCCATGAACGGGTTTCGCAGGCCCTGCACGAGCGGTCCGAGCGCGGTGGCACCGGCGAGGCGCTCGACCAGCTTGTATCCGATGTTGCCCGCGTCGAGATCGGGGAACACCAAGACATTGGCGCGTCCGCCGAGCGGCGACTGCGGCGCCTTCTTCTCCGCGACGCTGGGGACGATCGCCGCGTCGAGCTGCAGCTCTCCGTCGCACGAGAGCTGCGGCGCGCGCGCTTTGAGGAGCTCGGTCGCGCGCTTCATCTTGTCCACACGCGCATGGGTCGCTGAACCCTTCGTCGAGAAGGAGAGCAGCGCGACGCGCGGCGCCTCGCCGACGAGACGGCGGTGACTCTCCGCGGATGCGAGCGCGATGTCGACGAGCTGCTCCGCCGTCGGATCGGGGACGACGCCGCAATCGGCGAACGTCAGCGCGCGATCCTTCAAGATCATGAGGAAGCACGAAGACAGCGTCTCGATGCCGCGCGCGAGTCCGACGACCTGCAAGCCGGCGCGCAGCACGTCGGCCGTCGCTGCGATGCTGCCTCCCACGCCGCCGCTGCAATCGCCGCTGCGCACGAGGAACGCGCCGAACACGAGCGGGTCGAGGACTCGCTTGCGCGCCTCTTCGATCGAGAGACCCTTCGCCTTGCGCAGCTCAAAGAGCTCCTCGGCGAACTTCGCGGTGCGCGGATCGCGCGCGGGGCGCACGACCTCGACGCCGGGCGGCGCGTTGCCCATCTCACCGGTGTCGATCAGCACGGGCACCGCGAGCTTCTTCGACGCCAGCGTCGACGCGGCCTGCCGCACGCGCGGATCCTGGGATTCAGGCAGCACGATTCGCCGCGCGAGGCGGCGCGATTTTTCCGACAGCTCCAGCAAGACGTCCATCACACGGGCGTCGCTGCGAGCACGCTCTCGGGAACATCCAGCGTGAGTCGCAGCAGCGCCAGACCGTGCGTCTTGCCCTGCGCGTCGGTCTTGAGCGACGCGGAGCCGCCGCCGCCCAGACTGTCGGCCAAGATGAAGTTCAAGAGGCGCATGTTGTCCGCTTCGTAGCGTTTCACCGCGCCGAGGTTGATCGCCGACATGTGCGCGCGCACGCGCTCGGCGTCGAGATGCTGCTTCAAGTGGCGGTACGCCGCGTCCGAGCGCGCGATCACGCCGACGTTGGAGCCTTCGCCCTTGTCACCCGATCGCGCGGACGCGATGCGCGAGAGCGGGACGAGCGTCATGCGCTCCTCCCGGACGTCACGACGGTGACCTTGGTGCGCACCTTGTCCTTGCGCATGAGCGCCGGCCAGAAGCCGATGATCTCGGTCGCTTTCGGACGCCCGCCGGCGAAACCAGTGACGCCCGGCGGACCGCTGGTCACGAGCGGCACGAGTTCGAATCCGAACCGATCGACCTTCGCGCGGTCGGCACCTTTCACTCCCATCCGAAGCACGATCTCCGACGGGTCGGCGTGATCGGCGGAGGGGATCCCCGCGTGACAGACGTTCGCGCCGAGGAACTCGACGATGCGTTCCTCGGGCGCGTACTCGCAGCCGTCGAGCGCGAGTCGATCCCACACGATCTCGCTGCAGAGACGCGCTTTGTCGAGCGCGTCGGGCCCGCTGATCGTGAGCTGTCCGATCGCTTTCCAGCCGTCGGCGTAGCTCATCGACACCTTGTACGTCGGTGTCGGCTTCGCGCCGCGCACCCCGTGGACGCGCACGCGGTCGCGGCCGACTTCTTCCATCGAGAAGCTCGTGAAGTCGGCGCTGACGTCGGGGCCGAGATACGCGCGCGGATCGCCCATCTCGTACGCCAACTGGTGCGTGACCGTCGAGAGATCGACGAGTCCGCCGGTGCCGTCGTGCTTCGTGATCACGAACGTGCCGTCGGCGTACGCTTCGACGATCGGGTATCCGACGCGTGCCATGTCCCGCACTTTGCGCCAGTCGGTGAAGTTGCCGCCGGTGCACTGCGCACCGCACTCGACGATGTGACCGGCCACCGTGCCGGCCGCGAGTCGGTCGTAGTCCTCGCTCGTCCATCCGAACTCATGGATGAGCGGTCCGAGCACGAGTCCCGGATCCGTGCCGCGCCCGGTGATCACGATCTGCGCACCGCGTCCGAGCGCCTCGGCGATCGGAAACGCGCCGAGGTAGACGTTGGCGCTGGTCACGCGCGGGCGCACTTTCGAGAGCGGCTCGCGGGTGTCCATGTTGCGGAACTCCTCGCCGCCCGCCATGAGCGCATCGAGCTCGCCGAGGATGTCGTCGCCTTCGACGACCGCGACGCCGACGCCTTGGAAACCGTGCTTCTCGATGACCTTCATCACGGCGCGCAGGCACGCGTGCGGATTCACACCGCCGGCGTTCGCGACGACCTTGATGTTCTTCGCGACGAGCTCGGGAAGGATCCGGTCGATCAGCTGCACGAAGTCGGTCGCGTAACCCGCCTCCGGATTCCGCGAGCGCAGCTTCTGCATGATGCTCATCGTGACCTCGGCCAGATAGTCGAGCGTCAGATAGTGGAGCGGGCCTTCGCGCACGAGTCGGATCGGGCCGAGCATCGAATCGCCCCAGAATCCCTGACCGTTGGCGACGAGAACTTTCGGTTTGGAAGGCATGGGTGCGGGAAGAAGGCGGGTCAGTTTAGTGCCGCGCGCCGCGCGCACAACCCACGGGTCGCGTGGTTTCGTGGAGCGATCGCGCCGTGCTCAACGCAATCGCTCCGCGAGCAGTCGGTGGAAGTGGTGCACGCCCTGCTCGCGCGTCGGCGAATACCGTCCACGCTGGTAGAGACGCGAGCGCACACCGCGCTGAACGGCCTCGACCACGGCTTCGTCCTCGTGCTCGACGCGATCGAGTCCCGAGCCGGCTCCGCGGTCGAGCCGCTCGGCGTTCCACACGTACGTCAAGAAGGAGACGCGCGTGCGGTCGACGGCGAGCGGCTGCACGAGGTTCACCGAGATGCCCCACGGGTAGAAGTTGAGCATCAGGTTCGGGAACAGCCACCAGTAGTACGCGGCGACGTTCTTGCCGTGATCGGGCGAGCTCGCGGGCAGATCGAATGCGTCGCGCGGATCCTTGGCGAGCGCGACTTGCAGGCTGGACGCCGGGAAGCGCTCCGTCGTGTAGTCCTCGAAGTTCACGACGGCGTTGAGCGACGCGTGCAAGTAGGGGATGTGGAACCCTTCCAGGAAGTTGTCGCAGTAGAGCGCCCAATTGCCGGCGAACTCGTAGTCGCGCGAGCGCGCCGAATCGAGCACGACGTGATCCAGCGGCATCGATCTCATACGACTTTGCAGATCGCCGACGAACTGCTCGAACGGGAGCGCGGGATCGAGTGACGCAAATGCGAACGGGCCGAGCGTCCTCACGGGAATCTCCGTCAGGTTGTCCCGCGCACTCGGGAAATCAGCCGCGCCTTCGAACTCGGGCGAGGACTTCAGGCGTCCATCTGTGTGGAAGCGCCGCCCGTGGTACGCGCAGACGAGCGTCGAGCGCTCGCAAGGCTCCGTCACCACGAGGTTGCCGCGGTGAGTACACACGTTGGAAAGACAGCGCAGCGTCGCATCGCTGCCGCGCACCAAGACGAGCGGCTCTCCGAGGAATCCGTCGAGGAGCGACAGCGGCTTCGCGCTGCCCGGCGTGCGCAGTGCCGATGTATCGCCGAGGAACTGCCAACTCTTCGCGAAGACGCGCTCGCGCACGCGCTCGAACATCGCGGGATCGCAGTAGAAGCTGCCAGGTAACGTGGACGCGCGCCGGATGTCCGCGTCGATCTCGAGGCGCGGGAGTTCCGTCACGCGCGCGCTCCGAAATCGAGCTCGACGCGGGGGCGTGCGTCGATGCTCGACGGGCTGGACGCCGCGAATTTACGGAAGGCGTGGACGAAGCTCGCGACATCGAGGCCCATGAACGGCGATCCGCTGCTCTGCGCCACGCGTTCGAGCCGCGCCGTTCCGAGCGACGCGAGCTTCGCCAGTCCCGCCGGTTGCTCCATCGGGATCTTCAGGCTCGCCGCCGCGCACTGGATGAGTCCTTGGAGCAGCTCGGCCTGCACCGCGTCGTGCTTCGTCGGATGCCACACGCTCTCCCACGCTTCGTGCGCTTCCCACAGGAATCCGTGGTTGTAGAGATCGACGCCGAACAGGTACTCGTCGTTCTCTCGCCAACGCTGCGGCGGCCGGTACGGCGGCTTGGATTCGCTCACGCCGTACGAGTGTCCGCGCGGATCGTTCGTCGGATGCGGATCGCGTCCGGGCAGGAACGGGTACGGGGGAAACGCGCGCGTCGGCGCGTAGCGGACGGACTCCGGGATCACGCGCGCATTCTATCGGGTCGTGGTCCGTCGCTCGAAACGAAGAAGCCACGCGACTCGCGTGGCCTCTCGATTCAATCGGCGCGCCTCGTGCGCGAGCCGGATGACTTGGGATCACTCGAACTTGACGTTCAGATTCGTCGTGCCGGACATCTGCATGCTTTGCTCGAGGCTCAGGCTCTGACCGCCGGCGGTGAGCTTCATCGCCATGTCCATGTTCATGTGCGCCGGGCCCGAGAGCTCGAACGAGTGCGCGCGACCCTTCGAAAGGTCCCACAGGAGCTCGCCCTCGCCCTCCAGCTCGAACTCGATGTCCATCGAGTCGAACGACATGCTCTCGACGCCGGGCGGGGTCTTGCCCTTCTTCATCTGCTCGGACACGAGCTCGGTGATGTCCTTGGCGCTCTTGATCTTGACCGAGACGTGGATCACGGCGAGCTTTTGACCGTCGGCGTCGCGCTCGCCTTCGAACTTGCCCTTGGCCTCGCCTTCGAGCATCTCGGACAGCCAGTCCGACATGCTTCCCATGCCGGCCATGTTGCCCATGCCCATGTCGTCGTCGCCTTCGCCCTCGGGGACGAACTGCATGTTGCCGCCCGGGGCGAGCACGGTGACGAGCGACTTCACGTCGATGTCCCATTGGTCGCCGGCCTTCACCTCACCCTGCGGAAGCAGCGCGCGCAGGTCCATGTCCTCGTCGAGCTTCGCGAGGAGTTCTTCGTTCTCCTCGGCCGGATCGAAGGCGCGCTTGTACGACTTGTCGTCGTCGTCCCACGTGAAGATGACGGACTTGCCGGCGAGCTCGGTCTTCGACTTGATGGTCTTGTCGTTGTTTTGCGACTGACCCATCATCTCCATCTTGAACGTCACCGCGGTGTCGTTGACGAGCTCGTCGAAGCGCCGTTTCAGCTTCTTCGGCGAACCGTCGCGGTTGGAGATGTACTCGTCGGTGACGACGATCTTTTGATCGCTGGTCACCGTCATGTCAACTTCCATCGAGGGCATCTCGTTCCCGTTCATCGTCATCGACATGTTGTCGAGCGTGAACTCGCCCTTGTTCTCGAAGGTCTTGACCGACGACGACCCTTCGGCGGGCGCGAATTTCACGCGCGAGCCGGGCCAATCGAGC
>JANLUN010000057.1:0-3241 GCA_031363505.1 Planctomycetota bacterium
GCGCACGCCGCGCTCGACGAAGCGCGGCTCGAGCGCCGCACGCGCGAGCTCGACCAGAAACTGGCCGAGGAGGAGCTGATGCGACTCGAGCGACTGCGCGAGACGACCGTCTCCGAGATGCAGATCGCGAAAGCGCGCACAGAGGTCGAGAAACAAAAGGTCGCCGTCGAGATGCACGACGCCGCAGTGATCCGACGAGAGTTCGAGGAGAAGCGCCTCGCGAGCGATCGAGAGGCCGCGATCGGCTCGCTGCTGCGCGAGCTCGCAGCGGACGAGGGCGAGCTCGCCGTCGCGCGTTCGGCGGCTGCCCGGCAGGAGAACGACATCGAGCGCTACTGTGTGCGTGCGCCGGCCGCGGGTGTCGTCGGTGAGCTGGCGACGCTCGCCCCGGGGGCGTTCGTGTCCGCCGGTGCGCGGCTTGGAACCGTCGTTTCTCCCGGGCGAGTCGGCGTCGAAGCGCTGTTCTCTCCAGCCGACGCGGTCGGCCGCGTGCGCGAAGGCCAGCGCGCGGAGCTCTCACTCGACGGCTTCTCGCGCCTCGAGTTCGGCTCGTTCCCGCTCTCGGTCGAGCGCGTCGCGAGCGAATCGCGCGCCGGCTCGATCCAAGTCGAGCTCGCGCTGCACGCGTCCGCGGCGCCCACGGTTCCGCTCGAACACGGTCTGCCTGGAAGCGTGCGCGTCGAAATCGAGCGCGTGTCGCCCGTCGCATTGCTCCTGCGATCCGTGGGCCATGCGGTCCGTTCGACAGCGAACGTGAAATCAGGGGCGAGCGATGGTTGAGCGGCGCCGCTTCTTCGCGCCCGAGGTCGTGCAGACCTCGCCGATGGATTGCGGACCAGCCGCGCTCAAGTCCCTCCTCGAAGGCTTCGGCATCCCCGTCGCGTACGGGCGACTGCGCGAAGCCGTGCAGACCGAGATCGACGGCACGTCGATCGACGCGCTGGGCGAGGTCGCGCGGTCGCTGGGGCTCGACGCGTCGCAGATCCTCGTGCCCGTCGACCACGTCGCGCACGCGCTCTCGCGCACGCTTCCCGCGATCGCCGTCGTGCGTCTCCCGAGCGGAGCCAATCACTTCGTCGTCGTGTGGCGGCGCGTCGGCTCGTTCGTCCAGGTCATGGATCCGGCGGCAGGCAGGATCTGGATTCGCATCGAGGACTTTCGCCGGCAGCTGTACGTGCACGGAACGACGCTGTCGGCCTCGAAGTGGCGGCACTTCGCGGGCGCGCCGCACGCGCTCGCGATCCTCGAGCAGGAGATCGCGAAGCTCGGCCACCGCACGGCCGGCGCTCTCGTCGCCGAAGCGGCACGCGACGAGTCCGCACGCTCGCTTGCGGGCCTCGCGGCGGCGATGCGCATGGTGCGTGCGCTCACGAAGGGCGGCGCGATCGTGCGCGGCGGTGATGCGTCGCGACTCCTCGAGTCGCTCTACGAGCGCGCGCGGACGGAGGATCCAGCTGCGCACTCGGCCATCCCTCCCGCGTATTGGTCGGTGCGGCCCTTCGCGCCCGAGAAAGACCGCGAGCAACAGCTCTTCGTCCAAGGCGCGCTCCTCGTCCGCGCGCGCGGTCTCCTCGACGCAAGCCAGCGCAGTGCGCGGCCGCTCACTCCCGAGCTCGCGGCTGCGATCGGCGAGAGCGCCGCGCGGCCGCTGCACGCCATCCTGAGGGAAGTCTCCGCGCGCGATCGGCGCACCGCGCTCGCATTCGCTGCGCTGATGGTCGTCGCCTCCGTGGCCGTGCTCACGCAGTCGCTCGTCTTCCAAGGTCTCTTCTCGATCGGCGCGCGCTTCTCGCTCGACGAGCAACGCCTGGGCGTGGTGGCCGCTCTCTTGACGTTCTCGCTCGGGCTCTTCCTGCTCGAGCTGCCGCTCATGGATGTCGTGCTCCGGCTCGGCCGCGGCATCGACGCACGCTGGCGCGCCGCGTTCCAAGAGAAGATCCCGCTGCTTCCCGAGCGTTGGTTCGCGAGCCGTCCGAGCTCCGACATGGCGGAGCGCGCGCACGGTCTCTCGATCCTGCGCGGACTTCCGGGGCTCCTGGCGCAAGCCTTCCGCTCTTCCCTGCAGCTCGCCCTCACCGCGGCCGCGATGATCTGGCTCGATCCGGATGCGTGGCCGTGGATCGTCGCGGCCGCACTCGGCGCGTGCCTCGTTCCCTTCGCGTTGCAGCCGGTGCTCCACGAGCGCGAGCTGTGCCTGCGCAATCACAATGGAGCGCTGGCGCGTTTCTACCTCGAGACGCTGCTCGGTCTCGTCGCGGTGCGCGTCCACGGAGCCGAGCGCAAGATCCGCGTCGAGCACGAGGGTCTATTGGTGGAATGGCTGCGCGCCGGGATCCGGCTCGCGCGCGCCGCGACGGCATCGCGTGCGGCCGCGTCGCTCGTCGGGTTCGCGACCGCGGCGGCGCTCGTCGTCGATCACCTGGCGCGGAATCCGGCCGGCCCCGGTGCGCTGATCTTCGCCTACTGGGCGCTCTCGGTACCGGCGCTCGGTGACCAGCTCTCGCAGGTCGCTCTCCAGCTGCCTGCGATGCGCAACGCGACCCTGCGCGCGCTGGAACCAATCTCGGCGCCGCGCGAATCCTCGCCGTCCGCCGAGCGGACCCTGCCTAAGCCGCACGAGGAGCTCGCTCCTGCGATCGCAGCGCACGCGGTGCTGAAGGCCGCGGGCGTCGGTGCGGCCACACCGGTTCATGGTTTTTTAGCCGCGCAGTCGAAGGCGCGCTTCGGCGCGTGCGGCGTCGCGCTCGAGCTGTCGCGCGTCGAGCTAAAGCTCGGCGGACATGTGGTCCTCGAAGAGATCGATCTCGTGATCCGGCCCGGCGAGCACGTCGCGCTCGTCGGGCGCTCGGGCGCTGGCAAGTCGAGCTTGATCGCTCTCTTGCTCGGGCTGCACCGAGAGAGCAGCGGCCGCGTCGCATTCGACGGCGACACGATCGACGCTCGCTCCGTCGCGTCGCTGCGCCGCAGAGTCGCGTGGCTGGATCCGGCGACGCAGATCTGGAACCAGACTCTGTTCGAGAACCTGGTGTACGGCGTCGGGCACACGCGGGAAGACGAGCTGGCCGCCGCGATCTCCGACGCGGACTTGCGCCGCGTGCTCGAGTCGCTTCCGCGCGGACTTTCGACAGAGCTCGGCGAGGGAGGCGGTTTCCTCTCCGGCGGGGAAGGTCAGCGCGTGCGCCTCGCGCGCGCGCTTCTCCGACGAGACGTGCAGCTGGCGCTCCTCGACGAGCCGTTCCGC
>JANLUN010000062.1:0-28495 GCA_031363505.1 Planctomycetota bacterium
TGGCCGAGATCGAGCTCGTGATCCTCGGCTCGCGAGACGCGTCGCAAATGTGAGCGAGCTGCCGCGACGCACGCGCAACGCGGGAGCTGTATCGTCGCGGATCTTCACCGGAGGATCGCAAACTCAGTTCATCGAGAGATCGCCATGAATACTTCACCGGCAACGACGCCCGCCTCTGGAACAGACCCGGTCACGCCGATCCAGTCAGCCTGTGAGCATCCGAAGCATCTCCGCTTTCACCGAGCGCATCAGCACCTCGCTCCCGCATTCGGCAGTCATTGGCTCGCGCTGAAAGCAGAATCGTTTACCCGCGGCTTCGGCACCCCACTCTTCCTCGCCGCACAGACCGGCATCGTCGCCATCTGGATCGCTCTCAATGCCGCGGGCCTTTGGCAGTTTGACCTCTATCCCTTCATTCTCCTGAACCTCGCGTTCAGCCTGCAGGCCGCCTACGCAGCACCCATGATCCTGCTCGCGCAAACACGTCAGGCCGAGCGTGACAAAGCCCACAACGACGCCGACGCGCAACATCGGGAGGCCCTCGCAACCGAGAGCGCCGAGCGACAAGCGACAGCCGCCCAACAGACCGGTCAACTCTTGGTGTTGATGGAGCAAAACACGGAGTTGACAAGGCTGACCAAGGAGCTGAGCGAGAGAATCGAGCTCCTCACGACCGAGATGCATCGAAGGCTGGTGGCGTCCGGGTGAACGCAACCCGGCGCCTCCTCGTTAGGAACGATGTCGCCGAACAAGCGGAGTCGACGATTGCTCTCGCACGCAATAGCTCCCAGCCCGGCTACCTGCTCGACGAGGAGCGATCGCTGCTCGAGTTCCGAGTCGAAGAGCTCACCATGCGCATGGAACGAGAATCGGCCTGGAGCGAGATATCCCTCGTGATTCTCGGCGCTCGAAGCCTGTCCGGATCGTGATGGTGGGCGACTCGGCTCGGCGCTACAGCGTCGACCAGAGCGGCAATCGACCGGCGTGGACCAAGTGGTCCAGCCACAAGTTCGAGAGCTTCTCCTGCATCGAGTTCGCGCGCAGGCGCTGGTTCAGGTTCTCGAAGTCGACGCTGTCGAGCGGTTGGTCCTGGTTGAAGCACGAGAACACCGGCGCGATCTCCTTGCCGGTGAGCGGGTCGACGTGCTTGCACAAGCACTGCGCGCAGATCTCCTTCATCATGCACTGCATCGGCGAGTTGATCGATCCGATCGCGATGTGCGAGGGCGAGAGATGCGGCGCGAGCACGGTCTTCCGGTTCTCGCGCACGGCGTTCATCATGCGATCGGATCCGATGCAGATGAGTCGCGCGCAATCGCGCAAGGGGATCTTCACCTCGTCGAGCGCGCCGGTCGCGTAGGCGATCATGGCCTGCACGACGTTGCCGCGGAAATGGCGGTCGTAGGGCCGGCGTTTGTCGGGGGCGATCTCGGCGCCGCTGTCGGTCGACCACACGATGAGATCGGCCGCCGATTCGATCTCCTCGCGCTTGAAGAGATCCTCGCCGCGCTTGAACGCCGCGAAGTAGATCACTTCGTTGCCGCGCGCTCTTAACGCGCGTCCGATCGAGAACAGCACCGCGTTGCCGAGTCCGCCACCGGCGAGGATGACCTTCTCGCCCTGCGGAATCTCCGTCGGCGCGCCGGTCGGTCCCATGACGACGACGCGCTCGCCGGGCTTGAGAAGTGCGCACAGCCGCGAGCTCACGCCCATTTCGAGCACGATCATCGACAGCAAGCCGCGCGCAGGATCCGTCCACGCACCGGTGAGCGCGATGCCTTCCATCGCGAGCTTCGTCCCGTCGACCGAGGCTGCGGTCGCCTCGTAATTCTGCAATCGATAGAACTGGCCGGGCTCGAATCGTCGCGACGCAGCGGGCGCGTGCACGACCACCTCGACGATCGTCGGCGTCAGTCGGCGCACTTCATGGACGACAGCTTGGAGCTCGTAATCGAGCTTGTGACACAGGCGGTGCCAGGCCTGTTCACGTTCCGCGACCGCGCTGGCCTTCGTGTCGAGCGCGTCGATCCGCTGCTGGAACGTCGCGACGACTTGCTGATAGCCATCGCGCGCGGACGCCATCGCCTTCACGACGTTGCCCGCGTATGCCGGGTGATTGTCGCCGTAGACGCTGATCGTGTGTCGGCCGTCGTCGTACGACGTGAAGAACGCCGTCCCGCTCGTGTCGCGTCCCTTGTCGACGGGGACGAGCGCGTCGTCGCCCTTGCGGTACACCGAGAAGAACGACTTCCACTTGTCGAGCGCGAACGTCCCCGGCCGTTCCTTCTCGTACATGATGTTCGGACTGGTACCGGCCGCGACGAGCACGCTGCCGGCGGCCATCTCGACCTTCTCGCCGCTGGCGGACCATTTTCCGTCCGCGTTTCGACGCTGCCGCTCGAACACCACGCCGCGCACGGCGCCGTGCTTGTCGAGCAAGGCTTCGACGGGCGACATGCACTCGACGAACGTGATTCCCTCCTCGAGCGCCTTGATCACTTCCTCGTGGTTCAGGCGGTACGCGGGTGAATCCTCGAGGTTCTTGCGGTACACGAGGCGCACGCCGCCCCAGCTGCGCACGAGCGACGCGAGATCGGGCGCTTCGCCGGCGATGTCCGCGCGCTCACGCTCGGCGGCGATCGCTCGACCGTGTCCGAGCATGAGATCGAGATCGCGTTGCTCCTCCTCGCTGAAGAAGCGGCGAACTACGGAGTCGCCGAACTGCTGGCACAGCGCGTCGTAGCGTCCAGCGAGCTTCTCGACTTGAATCGGGTAGTACGCCAATGCCTCCGTCGCCGTGTCGATGCCGGTGAGCCCGCCGCCGATCACGATCACCGGCAATTTCAAAGCAAGATTCGCGAACGAGTCGCGCTTGAACGCGCCGGTGAGCTGCAGCGCCATCAAGAAGTCCGACGCCTTGCGGATTCCGCGCGCCAAGTTGTTCTTCATGTCGATCACGGTCGGCTTGCCCGCGCCGGTCGCGATCGCGATGTGGTCGATGCCGAGCTTCCATGCCTCGTCGATGTCGAGCGTGCCGCCGAAGCGCACGCCGCCGTGCAGCTCGAACGTCTCGCGGCGCAGGAGCGACAGATACGGCAGCGTCAGGAAGTTCTTGTCCCAGCGCACCGTGATGCCGTACTCGGACACGCCGCCGAAACCGAGCAGCACACGCTCGTCGAGCTCGCGCTTGATCACGCCGTAGCTCGCGAACGGCACCGGCGGAACCGCGGGTTCCGCGCCCTTCAAACTCCCCGACCATTCACCGGGCAGCGGCTCGATCTTCAATCCGTCGACACCAACGACGCCGAAACCTTCTTGGCACAGGTAATGGGCGAGCGTGTAACCCGCGGGCCCCATGCCGACCACCATCACGTTGATGCCGTTGTACGGGAGCGCGTGCGGACGATCGCGGCGCAGCGGATTCCAGCGCGTCAGCAGCAAGTAGATCTCGGGCCCGTAAGGAAACGAAAGCGCGTCGGTCAAGACGCGCGTTTCGATCTCAGGGATGTTGACGGGCTCCTGCTTCTGGAAGATGCAGGCCTTCATGCAGTCGTTGCAGATGCGATGACCGGTGCCCGGGCACATCGGGTTGTCGATCATCACCATCGCGAGCGCGCCGAGCGGATCGCCCTCGCCGTACAAGAGGTGCATCTCGGAGATGCGCTCGTCGAGCGGACAACCGTCGAGCGCGATGCCGAGCGGGTTCTTGACGATCTCCTTCGTCTTCTTGTCGACGAGGCCGCGCGAGCACGAGTCTTTCTCGCGTTCGTGACAGAGGATGCATTGGTCGACGTGATTGAGCACGTGACCGAGGCTGCCGCGCGGATCCGTCAGCTTGAAGCCGTCGCGGCGGCGGCGGTGTTCGGGCGGCCCTTCGATCGCTTCGGGCAGATCCGCGATCGGCCGGACGTGCTCGACGAGCCCCGCTTCGAAGTCGACGTCGGCGAGCACGCGCAGCGAACGCCAACTCGCGAGCGCGGGATCGTTCGTCGCCTGGCGCTGTTTGAGATCGGACGCGAGCAGCTCGAGAACTTGCGCAACGTTCTCCGGTTCGCCGGCCAACGCGACTTCGTCCGGTTGTCGCTCGAGCAAGTTCCAGACGCGCGCCGCGAAACGTTCTTCTTCGTCGAGGTCGATGCCGTCGATGCCGGGCAACTGCGCAAGCCACTTCACGGCACGCGCACGCAATCTCGGCGCGTCGCCCTCCGCAGGCAGAGTCGCGTACTTGACCGCCTTCTTCACGAAGCGATCGCGCATCTTGTAGACGAGCGTCCGCTTGCGCAGGAACTCCGCGCGCGCCGCCACGTCGTTCTCGATCGCGAACATGCGCGCGACGAAGCCCGACAGAAACCGCGCGACGTCGATCAGGATCCGCGATTCGTCGGGGCCGGCGAGACGCTCACTCCCGTCGCGGTGCCGCTGCCAGCGCGCCGCAAGCTCCGGCTGGGCACTCGCGAGCTCGCCGAGAAACGTGTCGTGCAGCTCCGCGAGTCGCTCGGCGCGATGGAGGTCGAGGAAGCTGAACCCCGCCACACGGATCGGATCGCGCGGGGCCTCGTGAACCGGCACTTCTGATTTCTTCGACGTGGATTTCATGGGCCGTATCGCGGGGTTCTCCTCTGGAGTGAAAGGCCGTGCAGTGTATGCGAGCTGCTTCCGCGCGGGAACCAGACCTCCGGAGCACGCGATCTCTGTCATACTCGACGTGCCTCACCTCCTTTAAAGAGAAGCGCCCCGAACTGCCATGACTCTTCTCGCGTCCTTGGGAATCGCGCTCGCGCTCGCCGGCGGCGTCGATGCGCCGTTCCAAGACCTCGGCCTCGATCAAGCGCTCGCAAACGCGCGCGCCGAGAACAAGGTCGTCGTGATCGACTTCTTCACGACCTGGTGTCCGCCGTGCAAGCAGATGGACGCGCAGACGTGGCCGCAGGCACGCGTCAAGGAATGGGTGTCGAAGAACGCGATCGCGATCCGCATCGACGCCGAGCGCGAGAGGGAGCTGGCGCAGCGCTACTCGGTCAAGGCGTATCCGAGCATCTTGTTCGTGAAACCCGATGGCGTGGAGCGCGATCGACTCGTCGGCTTCATCGAGACCGGCCGGTTCGTATCGGAGGCCGATCAGATCGTGCGCGGCGAAGGCATCGTCGAGCTGGCGCGGACTCGGCTCGTCGGGCATGAAGACGATCCGGCGCTGCGCGAGAGCTTCGGTCGCGCGCTCGTTGCGAGAGCGCGGCTCGACGAGGGCCTGGCCGAGTTCGTGTGGTGTTTCGACAAGGGCGCGGCCAATCCGAGCTACGCCGCCGCACGGCGCTCGTCGCTCATCGGCGAGCTCGTTCGGCTGTCCGACTCGTACGGGCCGGCCGGGAAGGTGCTCGAGGACCGGCGTGCCGCGGCGGAGGAGCAGCTACTGTCGGACAGAGCGGACGCCGACGTCGCGCGCGACTTCGCGGTGCTGAACCGCGCGCGAAACGAGGCGCGGCACACCGCGGACGTTTTCCAGCGGCTGGCGAAGGAAGGCCGGATGATCGACGGAGTGAAGGAAGCGCTGCTCGACGACGTCGTCGGAGTCTGGATGCAGGACCGACAGTATCCGCTCGTCGTCGACGCGATCGGTGACGTCGAGGCTCGTGTCGCGCGCCTCGTCGATGCGACTGAGCTCACTCGCAAGGAAGGCACGCAGGGTCAATCACGCGCGGTTCTCGCGCTGAACACGGCGATGGACAAGGGGGGCGCGTATTACGAGGCGCTCATCGCGACGAGCAGCGTCGACGTCGCCGCGCGGGTCGCCGACCGCCTCGTGAAGTTGCAGCCGGCGAACACGACGTACGTGAGGCTAATCGAGCACGCGCTGCGCGCTGAGAAGCCCGATGCGGCGCGTGCGCTTGCCGATCGCGCTTACGCCACGCTCACGGAGCGCGAGCAGAAGCTCGTGCGGATCACCGCCCGCAAGATCCCCACGAAGGAGTAGCGCTACTTCTGCCGCGCTTCCTCGGCCTTCTTCTCGCAGAGCTTCCCGAGCACACTCAGCGTTCGCGTCACGATCCCGAGCAGCTTCGTCTCGTCGAGCGCCGCCTCGGGGTCGTTCCACCCGCACGAGAGCGCGTACCAATCGCCCGTGTCTCTCGATCGGAGTAAGTACGTCAGGTTGAGCACCCCGGTCTCCGAACCGCCCTTGTACCCGATGAACTCGAAGGACTTCTTCGACACGTCGAGACCGGGATTGACCACGAGGATCTGCCGCAAGTTCGCGGTCTTGCCCGGTTCGGTCGCCTTGCGCAGCCAGTCCATCGCGCGACATAGGTCACGCGCCGAGGCGAACCACTCGATCGTGTCGGTGTGCGAAGGCTTCGACAGGAGCGCGCTGTCGATCGAGTCCTCGCTCAGCGGCGTCTCGACGAGGATCCCTTCCAGGTAGACGCGCCGCTGTGCGGCATCCATCTTCAGATACTTGTCGGCGAGCAGGCCTTTCGTCGTCAGCTTCAATCGAAACATCTCGCCCGTCGAGAGAAACGGCACGTTCCGCTCCACCACCGAGTTGCCCATCTCGCCGAGCATCGACTCGACCCGCTCGCGTCCGAGCGCGAACAACAGGTGATCGGTCGCGGTGTTGTCGCTCTCGCTGATCATGAACGTCGCGAGCGAATACAGCGTGAGCGGCGTCCCGCGCGGCCACGTCTGCAATTTCCCCGACGGCATCGAGCAGTAGCGGTTTTCGATCCGCACGATGCCCTCGGGCTTGCGCTTCCCGAGCGAGATCTCGCCCACCAGCGTCCCGAGGACGTAGAGCTTGAACGCCGAGCCGATCGCGAGCGCACGATCGGGTTCGAGCTCCGCCATCGGAACGAGCGCATCCGCCGTGAGCTCGTACAGACCGAACGACACTTGGCCGGGCAGGGATTTCAACGCCTCGATCGCGGCAGGCAGATCCGCGATCCCCGGTGCCGGCGCGCCGAACCACAACGTCACGATCGAGTGCGGCTGCGCAGACGAGAGCCCCAAGGTCACCGGCATCACGGAGCCGTCGGCGAAGATGGCTTCGTACTTCGCGGACAGCGCGGTCATCGACTCGGAGCGCGGCATCGAGGCGATCGCACCGAGCTTTCCGAAGATGCCCGAGCAGAGCGTCTTGAGTTGCTCCGGCGGCACGGCCTTCAAGAACGCCGCGTCGAAGAGGTCATCGGCCCACTTCGGCGCGGCGGCGACGAGTGCAGCGACCTCTTGCGCGCGCTTCGCGAGCACGGCGTCGTTCGACGTCTGGGACGGCTCCGGCGTGGGCAGCGCCAACAGCAGGGTGGCGAGGAATGTGTTCATCGCCGGCAATCTAGCGCCGTTCCCGCCGGACCGCACCGCGGCGACGCCGAACACACTTCGAACGCGATGCCGGCCGCCATTGACCTACGTGGGGCCCGCGCGTGGATCTATCGTGGGGACAGCGAGCGGCACCGACGACATACTGGAAGGTCGTCGCGCGTGGCAGGCACGGCGCACATCGATCACCAACAACCCACGGAGGGGCTCTCATGAAGTTTCGAATCGTCCTCTTGGCTGCCGCGATCAGCTGCGGCTTGCCGCTAGTCCAGGCTCAAACGGCGAAGACGAGCGCGGACAAGACTTCGGCGGCGTCCGCGGAAAAACCCTTCGCGTTGATGGTCGGCGACAAGGCGCCTGCGCTCACGATCGCAGAATGGATGAAGGGCTCGGCCGTCAAGAGCTTCGAGCCGGGCCACGTCTACGTGATCGAGTATTGGGCCACTTGGTGCGGACCGTGCATCGCGAGCATGCCGCATCTTTCGGAGCTGCAGAAGAAGTACGCCGACAAGAACTTGACCGTCATCGGCGTCACCGCCGCCGACAAGCGCGGCAACACACTCGAAAAAGCGCGCGCGATGGTGACCGACAAAGGCGACAAGATGGCGTACACCGTAGCGTGGGACACGGACCGCACGACATCCGACGCATGGATGACCGCCGCCGGCCGCCAAGGAATCCCGTGCTCGTTCGTCGTCGACAAGCAGGGGAAGATCGCGTTCATCGGACATCCGATGGAGCTCGACACGCCGCTCGCCCAACTCGTGGCGGACAAGTACGACATCGAGAGCGCCGCCAAGGCGTACCGTGCGAAGGCCGTGATCGAAGCGCGCGCGATGACGCTCCAAGCGACGTTCCAGAAGTCGAAGAAGGCGAATGACTGGGACGCCGCGATTCGCGCCGCCGACGAGCTGATCGGCTTCGAAGGCGGCGGCTACGTGGGCTACGCCGCGGCCAAGTTCGACATGCTGCTGGTCGACAAGAAGGATGAATCCGCCGCGTACGCATGGGGACGTCAAGTGCTCACCGGAGTCGGCAAGGACGAACCGGGCGCCTTGAACCAAATGGCTTGGTCGATCGTCGATCCGGACAGCACCATCGCGAACCGCGACCTCGATCTCGCGCTCAAGCTGGCGGAGCGCTCGAACGAGCTGACCGGCGGCAAGAACGCGGCCGTGCTCGACACCGTGGCGCGCGTGCACTTCACGCGGGGCGACATCGAGAAGGCCATCGAAGTCCAAACGAAAGCCGCTGCGATCGACAAGACTCTGGAGAAGGCGCTCGCGGAATACCGCGAAGCACTCGCGCGCAAGGCGCGCGGCTGACCGCGTCGCGCATCCGGAAAACCGTCGACACCCTGCGCGACAACACCGGATGCTCGCCGTACTGATCGCGTCGCTCGGTGGACTCGCACAGGCGGACGTGCCGCCACAGGACAAACAGCAACCGTCGCTCGCAGCCACCGGCTACGACGACGGTTTCTTCTTGCGCTCCGCCGATGGCGAGAACGAGCTCGTCATCGGCGGTCTGTTTCAATTCGGCGCCAATGTTTTCGACGATCACCGCGAGCCGTCGGCCGACTTCGACGTGCGCCGCATGCGGCTCGAGGTCGGTGCGAGGATCGCGGGCGCGTTACGCGTCTTCCTCGAGCCGAACTTCCTGCCCGAGGGCACCGAGATGGAAGAGGCCTGGATAGGCCTCGACATGCTCCGCGACGATGCACGCTTGATGTTCGGCCGCGCGAAAGCGCCGTTCGGTCTCGAAGAAGTGCGCAGCCGGCGCCCAATCGACTTCCCGCGCTTCTCGATCCTCAATCAGTTCTCGCCCGCGGAAGACCAAGGGATCTTCTTGAAGGGTGACAGCGAGTCGAGGATGTGGGAGTACGGTCTCGCCGCGTACAACGGCACGGGCGGATCCGACACGACGAGCAGCAAGGACGTCGCGGCGCGCGCGGTGTGGCACCCGTTCGCCGACGAACCGGGAACGACGTTCGAGAACCTGCAGCTCGGGCTCGCGGGAACGATCGGGAGTCAGGACGAAGACGTCGGCGGTACGACGATCGACAACGAGCTCGGGCTCTCCGTCCTCGAGTTCGACGCCGGCACGCGACTCGACGGACTACGGCTGCGCGCGGGACTCGAGTTCGCGTGGTTCCAAGGCCCCTGGTTCCTGCAAGCGGAGTACGCCCACATACAGCAGGAAATGGAGTCCGGCGCGACGAGCGACGATGTCGCCTTCCAAGGCGCGTACGTGTCGATAGCGCGCGTTATTACAGGGGAATCCAAGACGTTTCGTGGCGTGAATCCCACCCGGCCGTGGAACCCCGTGAACGGTGAAGGTCGTGGCGCGTGGGTCTTGGCAGCGCGGTGGTCGGAGCTCGATCTCGATTCGGATCTCGACAACTCGCCGCTCACGGTTCCGGGAACTTTCACTGACCGCATTCGCACGTTCTCGATCGGACTGAACTGGATCGCGAACCGGCACTTGACCGTGCGGAACGCGTTCATCGAGACGCTCTACTCGGACGAGGTGGAGCTCGACGACGGATCGACGGACCATGAAGAGGCGATCATGGTCGAGCTGCAGCTGAGCTTCTGAACTGACTGGCTTCCGTGTGAATTCCGACGCACGGACCGCCGGAATCGCTT
The DNA here is from genome assembly GCA_031363505.1 of Planctomycetota bacterium. GTDB lineage: Bacteria > Planctomycetota > UBA1135 > UBA1135 > JANLUN01. Next base: position 9,957 of record JANLUN010000062.1, read on the forward strand.
GTAACCACCCCGGATGGTGCAGGTCGCTCCTGACGCAGGCCCTCGTCCAACCTGCCTGGAGCGTTCTCGATCATGTTCGTCCCACCGCGTTGTCCGTACCGGGGGTGCCGGTTGCACCTCGATCCCGATCCCTCAGCGTTCCGGCGTCACGGACACTACCGCGCTGACTGCCGCGCGCATCCGGTCCCGCGCTTTCGCTGCGGCGCCTGCCGTCGCACGTTCTCGCGCCAGAGCTTTCGCGCGGACTATCGCGATCACCGTCCCGATCTGAACGCACGCTTATTTCTGCTGCTCGCATCGGGGCTCGGTCTGCGCCAAAGCGCGCGCAACCTCGGCCTGAGCTCGCGCTGCTGCGAGCTTAAGTTCCGAAAGATTGCTCGCCATCTTCGCCGCCTAAATCTAAACCTGCGTGCCGAGCTGCCAAGCGGCGCGAGCTTTCAACTCGATGAGCTCGAGACCTTCGAAGGCCGCCGCAACACCCGGCCGCTGAGCGTGCCGGTCCTGATCGAGCGCGACTCGCGCTTTCTCGTGTGGGCGGAGTCGGCGACAATTCGACCCCGCGGCAGGATGACGTCATCGCGCCGACGCGCGATCGAGCGAGACCAGAAACGCCTTGGAAAGCGGCGCGATCGTTCGCGGAGGAGCGTGCGCCGCACGCTCGTGCGTGGAGCGGACCTCGCTGTCGCACTGCCGATCGTGGTGCTCGAGACCGACAAGAAGACCTCGTACATCTCGCTCGCCAAGGAGGTCTTCGGGGGGCGTCGCCTGGTGCACCACACGACGAGCAGCAAGCTGCTACGGGATGTTCGCAATCCTCTCTTTCCGATCAACCACACCGAGGCGAGCGCGCGCGACTTGATGGGCCGGCTGCGGCGGCGCTCGTGGCTCGCGAGCAAGAAGCGTCGCTATCTCGACCTTGGGCTGCAGCTCTTCGCCGCTTACCGAAACTACGTGCGCAGGCGCTTCAACGGCGACAGTTTCTCGGCGGCGCAGATGTTGGGGTTCGTCAGGCGACGGATGAGCGCGAGCGAGATGCTTTCATGGAGGCAAGATTGGGGGCGATCGAGCATCCATCCGCTCGCAGTCCGGAGCGACTCGATCGAGAGCGGGAGCGGGGTGCACGGCACAGCCGCGTGAGACCCGCGAGGATGCTGCGAACGGCGACCGTCGACTTCCGAGACACACGGAAGCCATGCAGTTCAGTCACTTCTTGAACAAGAAGTCGCTCTCCTCCGACCACGCCGTGTAGCGGTACATCGGGATCAGCTTCACGAGCATCTCGACGATGCGCGCCGGCATCTCGATCGAAAGCGCAGCGCCGCGCGCTCCCGTCGGCGCCGGGAAACGCGCTTCGATCGCGAGCGAGTGCTCGCCCGGAGTGAAGTACTTCAAGAACTCTTCGACGCGCTCGCGCGTCAGCGCACCGCACGGCCACTCACCTTTCCAATCGGCGAGGCGCAGACGAAACCCTTCGAGCTCGTTGAGCAGCCGCTTCCACCCGTCGACGCCTTCCGCTCGCACGCGGTGCACGAGGTTCTGTCCGTCGAACCACGCTTCGGCATGGACGCGCAGCGACACCTCGATCACATCGGCCTCGAGCGCGACGCACAAGTACGCGTTGCGATACGACGAATCGAGATCCTTGGCGAGGTCGGCACCGATCGTCCGGCGCAGGCGCGTCTTCTCCGCCTTCGTGCGACACGCGTAGGTCCACATCCGCTTGACCTGCATGTGATTGAACGCGTGCGGATTGTGGAGGCTCGTGCGCGCGTCGAGCACGACGCCGGCTGCCTTCGCCTCCGCGCAGAACACTTTGGCCAGCGCCAAGAGTTTTCGGCGTAGCTCGAGCCGGCGGTCGTTGTATTGAGGATCGCGCGCCAGGGCCGGCGAGAGGGCATGAAAATCCCCTTCCGTGAACGGCACGAGCGCGGCTTCGACGCGCGGTTCAGGATCCGGACCTGTGGGTGACGACATGATTCCCTAGATGCCATCTCCGCGAGGGCTGCGCCAGCCCGCCGGTGCCGGTCGCATTGCCGCGCGCCCCCCTACATAATGAGTTTCTACCCCAGCTCACCGGTCGCGCCGTCTACGGCGGGTCGGCGCCCGCCGATGCAGTTCGCGCACTTCCAGTTCGACCCCGAGACCGACCGGCTCGGGGAAGGCCCTCTCTCGGAGGTGTACCGCGCAGTCGATCTGCAGCTCGGTCGGACGGTCGCGCTGAAGATCTTGCGCGCGCACGCGGAGATCGATCCAGCCGCGGATCACCGCTTCCTGCGTGAGGCCAAGCACACGTCGAACCTCGCGCACCCGAACATCGCGACGATCTACGAGTACGGCAAGGACCAGGGCACGTCGTTCATCGCGATGGAGTTCCTACAGGGTCGGCCGCTCGACAAGATCATCAAGGAGCAGTCGCTCGGCTACGAAGAGTGCATGCGCATCGCGCTTCAGGTGACGCTGGCGCTCTCGCTCGTCCACCGCTCACACCTCATCCACCGCGACCTCAAGCCGGCGAACATCATGGTGCAGGACGACGGCACCGTGAAGCTGCTCGACTTCGGCATCGCGCGCGCGTCGAACGAGGGCAGCATCACGCAGCACGGGATGCTCGTCGGCACCGTCCTCTACATGTCGCCCGAGCAAGTGCGCGGCGACGAGCTCGATGTGCGCTCGGACGTGTTCGCGCTCGGATCGGTGCTCTACCACGCGATCACGGGCCAGCTCCCCTTCCCTGGGAAGAGCTTCCCCGAAGTCTGCATGGCAATCCTCGACTGCCGGCCGCGACGCCCATCGGAAGTGAGGCGCGGAATTCCGCAAGCGTTCGAGGACTTCATCATGAAGTGCCTCGATCCGCTGCCGGCCGCGCGGTTCGCCGACGCCGAAGCGGCGCACGGTGCGCTGCAAACGCTCGCGGATGGCGGCGTTTCGACGAACGGCAGCGCGCCGGTGGGCAATGCGTCGGCCACGATCCTCGTTCCGCCGCTCGCGTGCGTCGGATCGAGCCTCGGTGGGTGCCTCGCGCTCTCGGGTTCGCTGCGCAAGGACCTCGCGCTCGAGCTCGCGCGCGTGAAAGGACTCACCGTCAGCCTGCTCGACGACGAGAATCCGCCGGAGAGCACGCTGTTCGATTTCGTGTTGCGCGCCGAACTCGCGGTCGAAGGCTCGGACGGCAGGCTCGACCTGATGCTCGAGCAGTACGACAAGGACGGCGAGAATTCGCCGCCGAAGCTGCGCGAGATCTGGCGCGACCGCGTCGAGTACGACGACAAGGACGAATGGGGTCTGCAAGCCGGTCTCGTGCGCGGCGTCGTGCGCTCGGTGAAGAAGCGCCTCTCGGACATCGCTCGCCGACCGCCGGACACGGTCAAGCGCAACGTCGAGCAAAGCCGCGTGCTCGCACGCAGCGCGCACGCGTTGCTCCATCGCGGCTCGACGAAACACTTGCTCGCGGCGGTGAGCTCGTTCCGTCGCGCGATCGAGGAGGATCCCTACTGCGCGATTGCGTACGCCGGCATGGCCGAGGCGATGGTGCGCAAGTACCTCTACTGGGACGGGGACAATGCGTTCCTCGACGAGGCACGCGAGAACGCCGGACGCGCGCTGTCGCTCGATGCGAATTGCGCCGAGGCGCACACGTCGCTCGGATTCGCTTGGCACCTGTCGGGGCACTCCGCCGACGCGCAGCGCGAGTACCGCTTGGCGATCCAGCTCGACCAGGACGAGTGGCTCGCGCATCGCTTGCTCGGAGCGAGCCTGGCGCGCGCCGGCAACTTCAAGAACGCGTCGCCGCTCTTGCAGCGCGCGATCGCTCTCGCGCCGACGCACATCGCGTCGTACGACCACCTGTACTGCGTGCTGCAGCGCCTGAATCGTTACGAAGAAGCGCTGACGACCGCCGACTCGGGGATCGCCGCCGCGCGCGCGCACTTGGCGCTAGTCCCGGACAATCAAGAAGCGCGACTGCACTTGGCGATGCTGCTCGCGCGCATGGGTCAGGCCGACGAAGCGCGCGCGGAAGCGCGCAGGGCGCGCGCGCTCGCACCGAAGGACGGCTACACGGCGTTCAACGTCGCGTGCGTGCACGCGATCCTCGGAGATCTTCCCGAGGCGGTCGAAGCGCTGTCGGCGGCGCAAGAGCGCGGCTTCTTCATCCAGTCGGAGCTCGTGCGCAACACGGACCTCGACGTGCTGCGCGGGCTGCCCGAGTTCCAGGCGCTCGCGGGTTGAGCGCCGGCGCCCGAGCGCGCGCTCACTTCTTGCGCTTGTAGGTGAACGTCATGAACAGCGCGAACGTGCCGTCGGGTTTCGCCCGGTTCATCGTGTAGATCCACGTGTCGGCATCGACGAACTTGTGATCGTGGCGCTCCTTGATCGGCTTGCCCGTCGTCGGATCGGGTCCTTCGGTCCACAGCGCGAGCGTCTGCGTCTTCGCGTCGTACTCCCCTTCGAGCGTCATCGGATGGTCGACCCACGAGTCGACCCACATCGACACGTACCGCTGCCGCTGCGAGTCGTAGCCGGTGACGTCGTGGCCGCTGAAAGGCGTGTCCGCGAAGTCGCCGCGGTAATCGCCGATGAGCCACAGCCCTCCGAGATCGACCTTGGCGGTGTACGTCGCGTGGCCGACTACGCCCGTCCCCGGCATCTCGACCGTGGCGTCCCACGTGCCCGCTTTCTTCTCGAGGAGCGCGTGCTGCGCCGTGGGCTCCGCCATCACCGGTCCGGCGTCGCCGTCTTGCGCGGCGGTCCATGCGACGAGGGACAGAAGCACGACGGCGATGGGAGTGAACTTCATGCCGTCGACTCTAGCCGGTGCGGATCAGACGCGCACATCGCATAAGATCGCCGGCCATGGCGCAGCCCACTCCCTTCCTGCGCGGAGGCAATCTCCGCGACAGCCTGGGCACGACACTCAACGGCCTGCTCGAGCGCGTCCCCGCGCTCGAGCTCGCATCGATCAAGCGCGCCGTCCAAGCCGACGCGTTCGAGCGCGGCATCGTGTACGAGGACGACGACGGCACGCCGCGTCCGACGCCGGTGATGCTCCGGCCGCGCGTGCTCGGCGGAAATCAGCGCGCGTACTTGCACCGCGTCACACGAGTGCTCGAGGGCGCGCACGCCAAGCTCTACCGGCTGTGGCTCGCGGAGCCGGCCGTGCGCCGCCTCCTCCCGCTCGAGGAGCGCGAGGAACGTTGGATCGCCGATCTCTCGCAAGGACGCAAGCCCGACGAAGTCTTCTACGGGCGCTTCGATTGCTCGACCGATTTCGGATCGGCGGATTGGGTGAAGAGCACGCAGTTCTTCGAGTTCAATCCGACCGGCGCCGGCGGCACGTACGTCGCGCCGACGGTCGAAGACATCATCTTGAAGCACGTCGTGCCGGCGCTGCGCCGCAACGCTCCGACGCTGCTGCTCGAGCCCAACGACGATCCGCGGCGCGTGCTGCTCGAGATCTTGGCCGACCACGCGCGCTACCTGCGCTTGAAGCGCTTCAACATCGCGCTGTGCCAGTACACCGATCTCCTCGGCGGGATCTCCGAGTTCCCGCGCAACGCGGAGTACCTTCGCTCGCTCGGCGTCGACGCGTGGCACGTCGATCCGCGCGAGCTGCGACTCGTCGGGGATGAGATCCGCTACGGAGATCATCCGATCGATCTCGTGTACCGCGACCACGAGATCAACGATCTCGCAGCGAAGGAGGAAGCGGGCGCAGAGCTCTCCGCGATCCGACACGCATTGAAGACCGGCCGCTGCGTCTCCTCTCTCGCGGCGGAGTTCGATCACAAGAGCGCGTTCCAAGTGTTCACTTCGCCCGAGTACCAAGCGCACTTCACGCAGGACGAGAGGCGCGTGTTCACTCAGCACATCCCCTGGACGCGTATCGTCGAGGACACGTCGAGCACCGATCCCGAGGGTCAGCCGATCGAGCTCGTGAAGTGGCTCGTCCGGAACCGCGAAGACATCCTGCTCAAGCCCAACCGCGCGTACGGCGGCGAAGGGATCCAGCTCGGACGCGAGTGCGATGCGAAAGCGTGGGAGAGCGCGCTCGCTCGTGCGCTGCGCGAGCCGTCCGCGTGGGTCGCGCAGCGCTACTACCCGGTCGCGGAGAAGGACTTTCCTGTGATCGACGAGGAGGGCAACATCGGTCGCGCGGAGTATTTCTCCGTGCTCGGCCTCTTCGCGAGCGAGCAACGGCTCGGCATTCTCGGCCGCGCATCGCGCAAGAAAGTCGTCAACGTCGCTCAAAAGGGCGGTGTGGTGGCTGTTCTGCGGCTCTTGTGAGCGGCGCGCCGACGTTGTCGGTTCCTCCGTGTGCGAGTAGAATCTCTCGCCCATTTTGCGCCATGACCCTTCCCATCGCCGTCCTCGACACTGAAACCGCGACCGCGCGCGGCACGCCCCATCTGTTGGAGCTTGGTGCGGTCCTCGTCGTCGACGGCGACATCGCCGACCGATTCGACTCGCTCGTGCGGCCGCAGGTCCCGATCGACGCCGACGCGACCGCGGTCCACGGCATCACCGAGGACGACGTGCGCCAGGCCCCGGATGCCGGCGAAGTGCTCGCGCGCTTCACCGCGTGGCTCGGCGCGGCGTGCGGACCGCTGCCCTGGATGGCGGCCCACAACGCGCACTTCGACGCGCACGTCATGGCCTTCGAATTCACGCGCACCGGGCTTCCGCTTCCGCCGGGCCACATGCTCGACACGCTGCGCCTCGCGCGTCGCGCGTTCCCCGACTCACCCGACCACAAGCTCGACACGCTCTGTCAGCATCTCGAGATCGAGGTCGACGTCCACCATCGCGCGCTCCCCGACGCAGTTTCATGCTGGGGCGTGCTCGAAGCCTGCCAAGCCGCGATCGCGCGCGCCGAGCCGGACACCGACGTCGATTGGCCGGCGTTGCAGGCGCGCACCGGCGCCGCGATCACCTTCGCGTCGTCGACGCCGCGGCCGGCGCGACTCACGCCGCGGCTGCGCGCGCTCGAAGAAGCGTGCCGCACGCAACGTCGCGTCACACTGGTCTACGGAGAGGAAGGCGCGCTCGCCCATCTCCCCGTGTCGCCGCGCCTTCTCTTTCAACACGACAAAAAGAACTACCTCGAAGCCGAGTGCGTGCGCTCAGGTCTGCTCAAGACCTACCGTCTCGATCGGGTTCATCAAGTCCAGAGCTAGACATGCACAACACGAAGAAACCGATCCGCAACATCGCCATCATCGCGCACGTCGACCACGGCAAGACCACGCTCGTCGATGCGATGTTTCGCTTCGCCGGCACGTTCCGAAAGAATCAAGTCGTGCAGGAGCGCGCGATGGACTCCGACGCGCAGGAGCGCGAGCGGGGCATCACGATCCTCGCGAAGAACACGGCCATCGACTACCACGGCGCGCGCATCAACATCGTCGACACGCCCGGCCACGCCGACTTCGGCGGTCAGGTGGAACGCACGCTGCGCATGGCGGACGCGGTGCTTCTATTGGTGGACGCGGCCGAAGGCCCGATGCCGCAGACGCGCTTCGTGCTGCGCAAGGCGTTCGAGAACGGCCTGCGCGCGATGGTCATGATCAACAAGATCGACCGCCCGGACGAGCGCGCAGCAGAAGTGCTCGACGAGATTTTCGACCTTTTCGTCGAGCTCGGCGCGCATGACGAGCAGCTCGACTTCCCGATCGTGTACGGATCGGGACGCGACGGCTACGCGGTCGACGAGATGGACGACGAGCCGACGGACCTCGAGCCGCTCTTCCGCATGATCCTCGACCGCGTGCCGCACCCCCACCGCGACAACGACGCGCCGGTGCAATTCCAAGCCGCGACGCTCGACCACGATGACTTCCTCGGCCGCATCGCGATCGGCCGCGTCGCCCGCGGAACGCTGCGCAACGGCGCGCGTGTAGCGGTGTGCAATCCCATCCGCCCCAAGTCGCTCGTCTTCCCGATCAAAGGCTTGTACCGCTACGAAGGCTTGAATCGCGTCGCGGTCGAAGAAGTGAAAGCCGGCGACATCGCCGTCGTCGCCGGCATCGAGGATCTGACGATCGGCGACACGCTCTGCCCCGTGGAGAACCAAGAGCCGCTGCCCGCGATCACGCTCGACGAGCCGACGATCTCGATGGAGTTCTTCGTCTCGAACTCGCCGTTCGCCGGCCAAGAAGGACAGTTCGTGACGAGCCGTCAGGTGCTCGCGCGATTGGAACGCGCGGCGCTGCGCGACGTGGCGCTGATCCTGGCGAACCCGGAGGCGTCGGACGGCTTCGAAGTGAAGGGCCGCGGCGTCATGCACCTCGGCGTCTTGATCGAGAACATGCGCCGCGAAGGCTTCGAGTTCTCCGTCGGAAAGCCGCGCGTCATCTTGAAGGACATCGACGGCAAGCGCTGCGAGCCGTACGAGCGCACCGCGATCGAAGTCCCGACCGAGCACGCCGGACGCATCATCGAATACCTCGGCAAGCGCCGCGGCGAGATGACGCACATGGAGCCGTTCGGCTTGCACACGCGTCTCGAGTTCCTGTGCCCGTCGCGCGGTCTCATCGGCGCGCGCACGGCGATGATGACGCTCAGCCAGGGCGAGGCGATCCTTTCGCACGTCTTCGATTGCTGGCGCCCCGACGGCGGGCCGATCCCGCGCCGCACGAACGGCGTCCTCGTGTCCGATCGCACCGGCGACACGGTCCCCTACGCGATGTTCGCGCTGCTCGACCGCGGCTCGTTCTTCATCGCGCCGGGCACGCCGGTGTACGAAGGGATGATCGTCGGCGAGAACAACAAGGACAACGACCTCGGCCTCAACGTGTGTCGCGAGAAGAAGCTCACGAACATCCGTTCGGCCGGCAAGGACGAGAACGTCAAGCTGCCGCCGCCGCACATCATGTCGCTCGAAGAATCGCTCGAGTACATCGAGGACGACGAGCTGCTCGAAGTGACGCCGAAGAACTTGCGCCTGCGCAAGCGCATCTTGTCCGAGATGGAGCGCAAGAAGCACGGCCGCGTCGCCGCTCGCGCGGCACGCACCTGATGACGGCCGAGCCTTCGTCATGACCGCCGAGCCTTCGCTGTTCGAGTCGGCCGAGCTCGGTCGCACGGTCGCGAAGAAGGACTACGAGTCGGTCGTCCCCGACTTGCGCGTCAGCCTCGTCAACGCGCAATACGATCTGCGCAAGTCCGACTTCGCGGTGCTCCTGCTCATCGCGGGCGACGATCGGCTCGGCGTGCGCGACCTTCTTGGCGAGATGGGCGAGTGGATGGACGCGCGCTATCTACGCACGCATCTCTTCGGCGAACGCTCCGGCGACGAGAGCGCGCACCCGCCCGCGTGGCGCTACTGGACCGCGATGCCGCGCGACGGCGAGACCGCGGTCTTCATCGACGGTTGGGCCGCTCACACCATTCGCGAGCGGGTCGAAGGGACGATCCAATCCAAGAAGTTCGAGCGCCGCTGCGAGCTGATTCGCCGTCTCGAGGAGGCACTCGTCGCTGATGGAACGCTGCTGGTCAAAGTCTGGCTGCACCTCCCGAAGAAGGAATTGAAACGGCGGCTCGAGAAGCGCGGGAAGCACGACGACAAGAGCTGGCGCATCGACGCTCGCGATCGCGAGATCTACGACCAGTACGACGAGACGCGGCCGATCGCCGAGAGCTTCGTCGTCGCGACCGACACGTCCGCCGCGCCGTGGCTCGTCGTCGAGTCGACAGATCGGCACTACCGCAACCTCACGGTCGCGCGCGCGATCTTGGAGCGTCTCACCACACGATTGGCCGCGCGGCTACCGTCCGCGGAACGCAGCATGGCCGCGATCGAGACGAAGTCTCCCACGCCCCGAACGCGCGGCGTGCTTGACGCGGTCGACCTGTCGTCGTCGCTCCGCGACGAGCTCTACGAGGCACAGCTGGAGCAACAATCGGAGCGCCTCGCTCAACTGACGCGCCGCGCGCGACGCAAGGACGTCGCGACCGTGATCGTGTTCGAAGGCTGGGACGCGGCGGGCAAGGGCGGCGCGATCCGGCGCTTGGCGCGCGCGATCGATCTCGAGAACCAGCACATCGTGGCGATTTCCGCGCCCACCGCGGAGGAGCTCGCACACCACTATCTCTGGCGTTTCTGGCGCGAACTCCCGCGCGATGGAACCGTCGCGATCTTTGATCGCAGCTGGTACGGCCGCGTTCTCGTGGAGCGCGTCGAAGGGTTCGCGACGACCGCGGCGTGGAGCCGTGCGTACGACGAGATCAACGACTTCGAGGAGCACCTCGTCGAGCACGGCATCGTCCTCGTGAAGTTCTGGCTGCACATCAGCCACGAAGAGCAGATGCGCCGCTTCGAAGCGCGCGAAGAGACGCCGTACAAGAAGTACAAGATCACCGCCGACGATTACCGCAATCGCGAGAAGCGACCGCAGTACGAAGCCGCCGTCGACGACATGGTGACGCGCACGAGCACGAAGACCGCGCCGTGGCACCTCGTGCCGGCGAACGACAAGCGCTTCGCGCGAATCCGCGTGTTCGAGACGGTGTGCGAGGCGCTGGAGAAGCGATTGTGACCGTCGCGGCGCCGCAGCGCGGCCAGCTGCTGCAAGTGCTCGGCTTGGCCTTCGGGCTGGCCGTCACCATCGGCAACACCGTCGGCGTCGGCATCCTCCGCACGCCGGGCGAAGTCGCGGCGCAATTGCCGAACGCCGCATGGATTCTCGCGGCGTGGATCGCGGGCGGCGCTTACGCGCTGCTAGGCGCGAACTCGCTCGCGGAGCTCGGCGCACTCGTTCCGCGCTCGGGCGGCCAGTATGTCTTCGTCCGACGCGCGCTCGGCGAATACCCCGCATTCGTCGTGGGATGGAGCGATTGGATCTCGACCTCGGGTAGCGTCGTGACCGCCGCGATCGTGATCGGTGAGTTCACCGGCGTGCTCGTGCCCTCGCTCAGAAGTTCGATGAGCGCGATCGCGGCTGCCGTAGTCGTCGCGTTCGCCGTCCTCCAATGGCGCGGAATCCGCGTCGGCGACGCAGCACAACAAGTGACGAGCGCGTTGAAGGCGCTCGTATTCCTCGCGCTGGTCGCAGCCTGCTTCTTCTTGACCGCGACACCTTCGGAGCCGCCGCCCTCAGCGCTCGCGCTCCCGACCGGCGCCGCGTTCGCGACCGCGCTGATCGTCGCGTTGCAATCGGTGATCTACGCGTACGACGGTTGGAACGGCGTCCTCTACTTCGGCGAAGAGGTCAAGAATCCCGGCCGCGACATCCCGCGCGCGATGATCGGCGGCGTGTTGGCGGTCATCGCGATCTACCTGCTCGTAAACCTCGCGTTCCTGCACGTCCTTGGGATGGAGCGCCTGGCAGGCGACAAGTTCCCCGCCGGGACCGCGTGCCTCGCGCTCTTCGGCGAACGCGGCAACACGATCATCCACGTCGTGATGATCCTGGCGCTCCTCTCGAGCGTGAACGCGCTGCTCCTCCTCGCGTCGCGCGTTCCGGTCGCGATGAGCCGTGACGGACTGTTCCCCGCCGTCTTCTCGAACGTCAACGTCGGCGGCACGCCGGCGCCGGCGCTGTTCGCGAGCGCCGGCGTCGCGCTAGCGTTCCTCGTCACCGGGACGTTTCAAGCCGTGCTCGCGCTGCTCTCGTTCTTCTTCGTCGCGAGCTACGTGCTCTCGTTCACGTCGGTCTTCGTGTTGCGGCGCCGCGAGCCGAACGCGCCGCGGCCTTTCCGAGCCTGGGGCTACCCGTGGACGACCGGCATCGCGCTCGTCGGATCGATCGCGTTCCTCGTCGGCGCCGTGATCAGCGACTGGACGAACAGCCGGTACTCGCTGATCCTGCTCGTCGCGAGCTACCCCGTGTTCCTCGTCGCACGGCGCTTGCGACCCGCTGCATAGACCCATGAGCGAGCGTTCTCCGAGCACGAGGCTTCGCACACTCGGCGGCTCTGTGCTGCTCGCCCTCCTCGTGTTCTCGGTGTACGCGCAGGTCGCGCATCACGAGTACGTCGTCTACGACACCGGTGACTACATCACCGAGAACTCGCACGTTCTTGCCGGTCTCACGTGGGATGGCTTCAAGTGGGCACTGACGAGCACGTTCGCGGCCAACTGGTTCCCGCTGACGTGGCTCTCGCACATGCTCGACGTCGAGATCTTCGGCGTCGATCCTGGCGCGCACAACTTGGTCAACGTGTCGATCCACGCGCTCAACTCGATCCTGTGCTTCGCGTGGCTCTCGCGCATGACGAAGCAGTGGATCCCGAGCCTGTGGGTCGCCGCGATGTTCGCGATCCATCCGCTGCACGTCGAGTCCGTCGCGTGGGTCGTCGAGCGCAAGGACGTGCTGTCGACGTGCTTCGGCTGGCTGTGCTTGCTCGCTTGGTCGAAATACACGGAGCGCGGCGGCGCGGGTCGTTACGTGCTCGCGCTCCTGCTGTTCGGTCTCGGTCTCCTGTGCAAGCCGATGCTCGTCACGTGGCCGTTCGTCCTGCTGCTGCTCGACTACTGGCCGCTTCGTCGTGAAGCCTTGGGCGTCCGGCGCCTCGTCGTCGAGAAGCTGCCGTTCCTCGCTCTCACCTTGTTGTCCGCCGCGATCACGGTGCACGCGCAGGGTTCGAGCGGCGCGATTCAATCGCTCGAGAAGCTGCCGCTTGCGCTGCGGCTCTCGAACGCGTGCGTCTCCGTCCTCAAGTACCTGGGCAAGGCCGTGTGGCCGTCCGACCTCGCGTTCCACTATCCGCATCCCAAGGACAACCTCGCGAGCGCCGCCGTCTTGGGATCAGTCGCGGCCCTCGTCGTGGTCAGCACGGCCGCGATCTGGCTCCGCCGGCGCGCGCGCTACTTCCCCGTCGGCTGGTTCTTCTTCCTCGGAACGCTCGTGCCCGTCATCGGGATCGTGCAGGTCGGCGGACAGTCGATGGCGGATCGCTACACGTACATCCCGCTCACCGGCGTGTTCATCGTCGTCGCGTGGGGCGCGATGGAGCTCGCGGCGCGCTGGCAGAAGCTCGCAGTCGTGCTCGGCGCCGCGATCGTGCTCGCGCTCGCGCCGGTCACGTCGAAGCAAGTCGCGACGTGGGAGAACACGAAGACGATGTGCGAGCAGGGCGTGAAAGCCGCCGGCGACGACTACGTCGCGCACAACTTGCTCGGCTGCTACCTGATGCAGAACGGCGACCTCGACGGCGCGATCCCGGAGTTTCGCCGCGCGCTGGAGCTCACGCCGAACGACGCGGATTCGCTCTCGAATCTATCGGGCGCGCTGCTGCGCAAGGGCGCATACGCCGAGGCCGGTGCGCTGGCACGGCGTGCGCTCGTCCTCGCGCCGGCGATGCCGAAGGTGCGCAACGCGCTCGCGGCGGCGCTGATCGGCGAGCGACGTTTCGACGAGGCGCTCGTGGAAACGGAGCGCGCGATCGAGCTCGACCCGTATCTCGCCAGCGCCCACAGCAATCGCGCCGTCGCGCTCGCCACGCTTCGACGTCCCACCGACGCGGAAACGGCGTATCGACGAGCGATCGGACTGCGGCCGGACCTGATCAACGCACACTTCGGCCTGGCTCAGCTGCTGCTGACGCAGCGCCGGCCCGCGGAAGCGCTCGCCGCGCTTGGGGAATGCCTGCGCCTCAAGCCCGATTGGGCACCCGCGGTCGCCGACGCGGTGTGGATCCTCGCGAACGAAGAGCCCGTGCTCGATCCGGCGCGCGCGGTGGAGCTCGGTGAGCGCATCGCGACCACGCGCGGCGCGCGCAACGCGGCGCTGCTCGACGCGCTCGCGAGCGCGTACGCGGCGTCCAGCCGGTTTGCCGACGCCATAGCGACCGCGGGCCGCGCGCTCGAGCGCGCGCGAGAGACCGGGGATCGGGAGCTCGCCGCTCGCATTGAGCGCCGTCTGGCTGCCTACGCGGCCGGCAAGCTGGATCGCGACACTCCGCGCTAGCCGGTCGAGCGGCTAGTCGTCGTCGTCGTCGTCGTCGTCGCCATTCTTGTCGATCTCGAGCACTCGCCCATCGGACGATACCTCGACCTCGTACTCGTCGCTGCCGACGCGACCTTCGAGCGCGTACACCGTGACGCCGCCCTCGATCTCCTTCTCAGCTTCTCGCAACACGAGCCCCGGCACGGCTGCGACTGCCGCTTGTTTCACGGCCGCAGGAACATGGTCGAGTGCAATCTCTTCCTCGCCACCATCGTCATCCTGGGCGACGGCGTTCGGGCTGGCGTCGCTGGCGGTTGAAAAGTGCCTGTCGGCCGAGTGGCATCCAATCAGCGATAGGCTTAAGAACACACCCGAAATCCAAGTCAGATTCTTCATCGTGGTTTCCTCTAGGTGACTGCGGACGTCGGAACGATAACTCCGCACACGGGCTGGAAGCTTACCGCTGGGTTACGCGTCACAGAACCTGTTTCGGTGTCACCGGTAATCGGTCGGGGGCACGATCAGGCCCGAGTTGAATCCTGCGATGGTTTTCAGGCGTTTCCAGCTCCACAGCGGGCCGCTGGTGACGAGACGCATCTTCTCGTAGTAGGCGCGCATCGGCGGCTCCATGTCGTCGAGCGATCCCGTCTCGCGCGCGTGCACGTAGCCGACGGGGAGCTTTCGTTCGAGGTGACCGACGTTCCCGTAATCACGTTGCTTGGGCGGCAGCCGAGCGAGCAGCGGATCTCCGAGGCCGAGGATGTCGACGAGGATCACGTCCGGACCCGCGGCGATACCCGAGAAGCCGATGACGCTGACGGGGAACGCGCGCTTTCCGCTCTCCTCGTGCGCGCGCCGCGCCTCCTCGCCGATCCTGCGGAAGTATTGTCCGGCTTGCGTGGTCTCCCACGTGAAGTCGGGCGTGAGGTACTTGTGCGCGAGAGAGCGCAGGATTCCGGGGCTGGCTTTGCTGTACATCCGCTGACCGAGCGCTTGGCCGCCCTGGTACAGACCGAAGCCGACGGCGATCGTCGCGGCTGCGACCGCGAGCCGCTGCGCCAGCCCCTTCGCGATCCACCACTCCCAGACTCGATCGAAGTGGAACGTCACGAGGACGAGCGACAGCCACATCGGCGAGATCCAGTACCGACCGATGATGAAGTCGCCGCCGACGCGGATCACGCACAGGCAATAGAACACGAGCCCCGCGCCGAGTGCAGCGAGACACGCATTGCGGTGGTCGGACCGATCGCGGAGGAATCGAATCATCGACAGCGCGGCACACACGAGACCGAGCGACAAGAGGACGCCGCTGCCCAGATCCTTGTAGTAGAGCCCGACGAAATCGCGCACGCCGAAGTGGAGGTACCACTCGAGCGGCATGAATGAGTTGACCTTGGCCGGCGCGGGATTCGGGACGACGAAGCCGTAATAAAAGAGGCTGAAGGAAAGCCATGCCACGAGCGGCACCGCCCCGAGAAGAAGCGGCTTCCACGGAATGCGCGGCCACGATCGCCACAGAAGCAACGCGAACGCGGGCCCGAAGATGACGAGCGTGTCCAAGCGGTTGGTCGCACACAGCGCCGCCGTGAGCGACAAGGCCAGCCAAGGCACGCGGTTCCGATCGTGCTGCAGGAACATCACCGCGAACACCGAGAGCAAGAAGTTGGTCAGCGGGTTCTCGAAGCCCGACGTACCGAAGTTGACAAGCGATTCGGACAGACACACCGCGATCAACATGAACAGGACGCAGACAGGCGAGCGTTGGCGGAGCAGCACGACGAACGCCGCCAACGAAAAGCACACGCAGACGGTCGCGACCGTGAAGTAGATCTCTCGCGTGAAGAAGTAGGCAGCCGAGAGCACGAAAACCCACAGGGGGTGCGTGAACGTTTGAACTCGATCGTCGGCGTTCCAGCGCAGGCCGCGGCCGTTCACGAAGTGATCGACGGTCCGCATGCTGATGAGCGCGTCCTCGCCGACCCAGGCGGTGCGAACCAGCACGACGAAAAGGACGAGGCAGGCGAGCGCGAGCGCGAAACCGGTGGAACGTAGGACGAAGCGCGGCCCCGAAGCGGTCGGTGTGTCGGAAGCCATGCCTGCCACCGTACTCTAGCGGCGCTCGGAATTGCCTGGAAGCGAGCTCGCGACGACGACACGCACCGCCGCGCGCGATCGCATCGCGGACTGCCCAAGACCGTGCTCGCGCGCTATCCTCCGGCTCCCCCATTTCTCACGACGCGACACGATGAGCACACGACCTCGCGAACCGCTCTTGAAGCGATCGATCCAGCGGCTGCGATTGCTTCGCTACAAGTGGTTCGGCCGGGCGCCGACGCCCGATGAATGGGAGGTGCGCCTGCGACGCATCATCGCGGACACGGTCGAGAAGTCGCTGCCGTGGATTCCCGAGCAAGGCGGGTCGTATATCGACGTCGGCGCGAACGTCGGCATCTTCGCGGAGACGATCCTGAAGGCTCGGCCAAACACGCGCGCGTGGCTCTTCGAGCCCGTGCGCTCGCACTACGAAAAGTGCGCGGCGCGCTTCGCTGGGATGCCGAACGTCGTCGTCGAGAACTTCGCGTTGGGCGACAAGGCCGAACGCGTCACGATCTGGAAGGCCAAGCACAATCCGGGCGGGAACTTGCTCGACGCCGAGCTCGTCGACCGCCGGCGCGACCAGATGGCGTTCTTCTCCGAGAAGGTCGACGTGCGCGTCTTCGACGACTACGCCCGCGAAAAAGGCATCGAGCGCGTCGACTTCATCAAGACCGACACCGACGGATTCGACTACCGCGTGCTGCGCGGGATGCTGGGGTTCATCGGGCGCTGTCAACCGAGGCCGGGCATCGTGACCGAGCTCACGCGCGAGGACACGCACTCCGACTACGCGGCGCAGATGGCCACGCTCGAGAAGCTGTACGCGCTGGGATACAAGCGCATCGACCTCTCGAAGATGGACGACTTCCAGGACTTCGTCTTGGTGCCGGAGGGGCGTTGAGCAGCGCGCGCCGGCGGACGTCCGCCGGTCGCCCGCCGCGCAGCTCTCGGCGCGGCGCCGAATGCTCGTGAAGTTCAAGGAATTCCTGAAGCGCCGTTTCGTGCGCGACACAGCGACGCTTCAAACTGGGGCGCTGTTCAACGCGGCCTGCAGCCTCGTCAGCGCGTTCCTCCTCACGTACGCGCTCGGCGCTCACGGTTCGGGCCAGTACATCGTCGCAACCGCGCTGTACTCGCTGCTCTGGTTCCTGCTCAACCAGGGCCCATTCGGAGTGACCATCTCGCAGATCGCGACCGTGCGCGCGCGCGGTCAACTCGACAAGATCGCGCCCTGGCTCGCGTTCCTCGCGAAGGCGTACGTGGCGATCGGCGTCGTTCTCGCCGTGCTCGGTTTCACGCTGCTGCCCTTGATCGCGCGCTACTTCGATGTCTCCGCGGATCCCGTGCGCTGGGCCGGATGGCTCGCGTTCACGCCGTTCATCGAGATGCCGCGCATCGTCGTCTCCGCCGCGCTGCAAGGGACGCGTCGAATGCTCGCGTTCACGCAGGTCGAGAACGTGCACGAAGCGATTCGCGTCGTCTTCACGCTCGTGGGCGCGGTGGTCACGGGCTCCGGTGCGGGCGCGGTGATCGGGACGCTGCTGGCGTCCGTGCTGGGTTCGGTCTTGGCCGTCTTGCTCTACCGCGGCGTCCGCCGAACCGACGCGACCGACTTGCCGAGCGTGCGCGAGATCACGGGCCACGTCCGCGACGTGCCGCTCGCGCGCGGTTTCCCGCTCGGGCTGCGGCTGGGACTCGTGCGCAGCATCGACGCGCTCGGCAATCAGGTGCTCCCGCGCCTGTTCCTCGAAAAGTGGGGCGTGAGCGACTGGGTCGCATATCTGCACATCGCCCAGCGCATCCTGAGCGTTCCGCTACTGCTGATGCAGGGCATCAGCCGAAACATGCTGCCGGCGCTGTCCGAGCTCGCCGGCCTCAAGGACCTGGATCGTTTCCAGCGCATGTACGTGCGCGCCAGCCTGATCACCGGCGGACTGATCTCCGCTGCTCTTCTCCTGTCCCTGCCGATCATCCACTGGGTGATCGAGAACTTTCTTCCCGCCGACTTCCACGAGCCGGTGTGGCAGATCATGCTGATCCTGCTGCCGGGCTTCGTCGTCATGTCGTTCTCCATCGCGAACGACACGTTCTACCTCGTGACGAACACGCTCAAGATCGGGATCATCCTGTCAGCGATCGGACTCGCGGTGAACACGCTCGTGCTCGCGACACTGGCACGCATGTGGCCGACGGTCGGCGTGGCGTACGCGCTCTCGTTCATGATGGCGGCGTCCGCGATGCACTACGCCTATGCGTGGCGGTGGTTCCGTAAGCAGCGCCGGCTCCGCGCGTCATGACCGCCGTCGCCGCGCCCGCGCTGGAGCACGTCCAACCGACCGGTCCGCGCTACGTCGCGGCCATCGACGGCAGCCGCGGAGTCGGCGCGCTGTTCGTCATCATCGCGCACTACGGTTACGCCCAGACCGGTTGGGTGTCCGTGCAGTACTTCTTCGTGCTGTCGGGCTTCTTGATCACGTCGATCCTTCTCGCGCAGCGCGACAAGCCGCTCAAGAGCTATCTGCGGACGTTCTACTGGCGCCGCGCGTTGCGGATCTT
>JANLUN010000082.1:0-6160 GCA_031363505.1 Planctomycetota bacterium
CGTCCACCGCGACCGGCGCGAGCTTCCAGTTGCCGACCGCGAGCACCGGCATCCACAAGATCACGGCCGCGGTCATGAGCGGCACGACGGTCTTGTCGTACGACCAGATCCAAGTCGAAGTGCTCGACATCGACACCGACGGCGACGGCCTCTTCAACAGCGACGAGTTCCTGCACGGAACGAACGTCAACGTCGCCGACACGGACGGCGACGGCATCACGGACGGATGGGAAGTGCGCCGCGGACTGAACCCGCTCGCGAACGACTCCGCGCTCGACGCGGACGGCGACGGGTTCACGAATCTGCAGGAGTTCTTCGCCGACACGAACCCGCACGCGACGAGCTCGTACCCGGGCATGCCGAACAAGACGCTGCTCAGCACGACGGACAAACATCCAAGCGTCACGGTCACCGCCGACCGATTGGGAGTCACGTTCTCGGGATACGGCAACTGCGCCGTGCGCTCGGACACGTCGATCGCACCGGGCTCGGGCTTCTTCTACTTCGAGGGCCGCCGCAACATCGCGAAGGGCAACTACGGGTTCGGCGTCGGACTCGCGTCGACGCCGCTCGACAACAATCCGGGCCGCGACGCGACGAGCATGGGGATCAACGCGCTCGGCTTCGCTTGGTTCAACGGCGCGTGGGCCGGCAATCTCGGCGGGGATCAGGACACGTACGGCCTCGCCGTGGACTACCGCGGCAGCACGCCGATCGCGTACGTGATCGCGAGCCAGACGCTCGCAGGACCCGGACAGCTCGTGAAGACGCTGCCGCTGCCGGCGGTCCAAGGTCCGCTCTTCATCGTCGTGCACGGGTACGCGCTGACGACCGGTGTGCAACAGACGATCAACACGGGCAACGATCTCGTGGCGAATCCGTTCCGATACAACGCCGCGACGATCTTGGGCGCGGCCTCGGTGAGCGGCGCGAACCAGCTCAATTCAGGTTGGAGCCTGCCGGTCGCGAAGCCGGTCGTCACGCTCGGCGCCGCGCCGACGAGCCTGTTCGTCGGTCAGACCGTCGTGCTCACCGCGACGGCCGTCGACCTCCACGGACTCGACGCGACCGCGCTGATTCAATGGACCGACAGCGCGAGCAGCGCAACGGCCACGGGTTCGACGTTCGTGTTCACACCGACGGCCTTCGGTCCGCACACGATTCGCGCGCGCGTGACGGATCCGCTGAGCGGCATTCCCGGCGAGCGCCAAGTCGTCATCACCGCCCTCGACATCGACACCGACGGCGACGGCCTCGTGAACCACGAAGAGACCGCGCGCGGCACGAACATGTTCGTCGCGGACACCGACGGCGATGGGTTGCCCGACGGATACGAAGTCGCGCACGCGTTCAATCCGCTGGCGAACGACGGACCGCTGGACGCCGATGGCGACGGCTTCTCGAACGTCGCCGAGTTCACGGCCGGCACCGATCCGCGCGCGGCGGACTCCTACCCGGGCATGCCGGTGTACACGTACTTGAACGAGCTCGACAAGCACTCGTCCGTGACGCTGTCCGCGGACAAGCTCGGGTTCAAGGTTTCGGGCTACTCGAACGTCGGCGTGCGCTCCGACCGCGCGATCCTGCCGGGTTCTGGCTTCTTCTACTTCGAAGGCCGTCGGGAAGTCGCGAAGGCCAACTTCGGGTTCGGCGTCGGTGTGGCGGGCACGCCGCTCGACAATCACCCCGGCCGCGACGCGACGAGCTTCGACGTCAACGCGCTCGGCTTCACGTGGTTCAACGGTGCCTGGTCCGCCAACCTCGGCGGCACGCAGGACACGTACGGCCTCGCGGTCGACTACCGCGGCGCGCACCCGATCGTGTACGTCATCGTCAGCCAGACCGTCGGCGGAGCCGGCGCGGTCGTGCAGTCGCGCACGCTGACGAGCGTGAGCGAGCCCCTGTACTTCATCGTGCACGGATTCGCGCAGACGAGCGCCGTGCAGCAGACCGTCAACACGGGGAACGATCTCGTGAACCGTCCGTTCACGTACAACGCGGCCAGTGCGTTGACGGCGGCGGGCGTGGCGGGCGCGAATCAGCTCGTGCTCGGCTGGCACTGAGCGGTCGGCGTCGCGACGTCACTTCGCGAGGATCTTCTTCTGATTGGCGAGGATCTTCTGCTGGTTCGCCTTGATCGTGTTCTGGTTGGCGAGGATGCGGTCGAGCTTCGCTTGGTTCTTCTCGATCGTGCCCTGATTCCCCAGGATCTTCGCCTGGTTCTTCTGGATGGCGCCTTGGTTCGCGAGGATCTTGGCCTGGTTGTTCAGGACTTGCTTGTCGGACATCGAGGGAGCTCCAGGTCGGATGTGCAGGTTGTGCCGGCTGTGATCGGTGCCGCGGTCTCGATCGACCGCGCGGTCGAACGATATACGTCGCATGACGATCGTTTGTCGAGAGCAGGCTCGACTTATCGAGCCGCTACCGAGTCGGCTCGCGCGTCGACGAACCAACCGGCGAGCGCGGCGAGCAGCGCGCCTATCCACAGCACGGCCCATCCCCAAGCCACGCCGTAGGTGAACATCGAGCGGGTGTGGATCGCGTTCCCGGAGAACAGCTCGCTAGCGAAACCCAGCGCGACGAAACCAAGCGCCGCGGCTCCAGCGATGCGTAGCCACGTTTGACGGGTAGAGATGTTCGCGGCGAACACGAGTGCGGCGAGCACGACGACGACCGACGCGTCCCCCGAGGCGTCATCGAAGTAGGACTGCGTGGCGACGAGCTGGCCGCTCTCGTCGCGAATTGCCACCGTGGGCAACGAGACACCGACCACCAGCAACGCGCTCCCGCACACGGCGAGGGACCAGCGGATGACCGTGGGGCAGGCGAACCGCACGTGAGAGCGAACCGAGTGCGGCGAATTCATTTCGGAATCTCCTCTTGTCTTCAGGCTAGCACGAGGCGCGGCTCCACGGAGTCTGACTGGCGACTGCGCGCCAAGGACGCGGAGCGCCGCAGCTGCTGGTGCTCGCACCGTCGCGGTGTCTGATTCAGCTCACCACGCGATGCGAAACGCGTTCGAGACGTTGAAGGTCGCCGGCGAACAGAAGCCTGCTGCCGCGTTGCGATACACGAGCTGATAGAAAGCCGTCGTGGCCGCAGCTTGGCTCGTGACCGCGCTCACGCCCGCGGTCTGCACCGAATTCGGATAGCGCCACTCGCCTGTCGGTGAACCGTTCGTTCCCGCGAGGTGCGCGCCGAACGTGACGAGCGCTCCGTCGACGCAACGCACTCCGTCGCCGAAGGCGATCCCGCTCGCGTTCTGCGCGTCGCCTTTCAGCAAGTACGCGAACCCGAGGTAGCTCCCCGCGATCTCCGCGCGCAGCTGCAGCGAGTCGGGCGCGGTCACTCCCGACACCGAGAGGCGCGCGCCATTCAAGTCGAAGGAGTTCGCGCAGCCCGCATCCGCAGCTCCCGACGACGGCGGCACGACATCGGGCAGTGCGCACGGACACTGCGTCGCGAGGCTCCCGTCTCCGAAGCAGAACGCCGATCCGTCGAAGCCTTCGCACTCGTCGGGGACACCGCTCCCGTTGTGATCGAACGAGAGCTCGCCTTCGAGATCGCACGCATCCGCGACACCGTTGCCGTTGCAATCCGGTGTGCCCGGGCATCCAGGCGCGAGCTTTGCGATCCACGTTCCCCACGAGTTGTTCTCGCGCGCGTATTCCTGAATGGACCAGATCGTCGCGTCGTCGACCGGATCGACGCTGGTCAGGCTGTAGTCGCCCCAGCGATTGAGTCCGCCGAGGTCGAGCTGCACGTACGGTCCTTCGCCGGCCTTGAGCAGGATCGGCAACGACGTCGTGCTCGGCGGATCGATCGCGCGGCGGCCCGCGACGAACGCCGACACGTACTCGTCGGTGCTCGATCCGGAGAATCCGAGCGCCACGTCGCCGTTGCCGTTGACCGCCAGCGACGGGTAGTAGAACGAGCGCACGTCGTCGGAGACGGTTCCGATTTGCAGCGCCGTGATGCCGACCGGATCCAGCTCGTACCAACGCACGGCCGTGCGTTGAATCGTGTTGCGGATCGTGTGCGTCGTCCACACGGATCCGTTGCGGAAGACCGCGTTGATCGGCCGCACGTCGATCGTGTGAATGAACGGTCCGCCACCGAGCGCCGGAACGTCGGGCGGATCGGCATGTCCGGGCACGAGCACCGAGCCTTGCTCCACGAGCGTCGGCGCCGAGAGCGGCGGCAGCACCGCGCGCAAACGCAGGTGCGTCGGATTCTGACGCGAGACGATGTACTCCGCGGGCGGCGTGCCGTAGGTGACGCACGGTTGGATCGCCCACTCGAACACGAGATTGCGCCACGCGGTGATCGTTCCCATCACAGGCGCGGCGGCGAGCAGCGGCGCCTTGTCGATCGCGAAGAGCGCCATGTCGAAGTTGCCGCCGACCATGTACGCCGCGATGTACACGCCGTTCGCATCGACACCGAGCGTCGGATAGTCGGGCCACGTGGATGCGTCCGAGCCTTGCGAAACGACGATGGACGTCTTGAACCACGGACCGAGCGGATCGGCCGACATCGACATCGCGAAGTGCACCTTGGTGACGAAGTCGGACGTGATCAGGAAGTAGCGCTGGCTGTGCGGATCGAACACGACGCGCGGATCGGCGCCGGCTTGCAGACCGAAGAAACTATTGAGCGAGCTCGTGAACACGCGTACGCCGGTTGCCTTCGAATACACGGATACCGCGTTGTTCACGGCCGTGACGAAATGTTCGATCCCGACGGCTCCGCACGTGTCCGGCGGGTACGACGGAGCGCCTGGATCACCCTGACGCGGACCGGCGAAGCTCTGCACGATCGCCGGCGGAGCGGCGAGCGTCGCGAGCGCGACCTCCGACTCGTGTCCATCTGCGTCCGCGTCGTCCTGCAATGCGGACCGAGCCTGCGGCGCGTGCACGGAATCCTCGGATTGCGTGAATTCGCCGCGGCCTTCCTCCCAGATAAGTCCGCCGTAGTTCGAGCTGGTGAGCACGGCGCCGAATGCCGCATCTTCGAAGTCGATGACGATGCGCTGCGCCGCGAAGGCCGGCTGCTCCGCACCGACGCCGCGCACGAACGTCAGGTCGTCGAGCGAGAACCACCCCGCGCCCTCGAACGCCGCCAGCGCGACGAACTCGATGCGATCGACACGCGCCATGTCGATCGCGAGCCACGCAGGCTCCTCGCCGATGTCTGTGAACCACGCGGTCCGGGCCACTTCCGCGCTTGCTCGGAATCCGACGACCTGGACCGCGCGCGCAAAGGCACCTCGCACGCCGGCAGCCGCGATCCACGCACCTTCGACGTCGACGGGAGCGTCGAAGCCGATGCCCATCCGCGTGTCGCCGAAGCGGTTGATCGCGCAACGCTCACCCGAGTGTGCACGCCGCGGCGCGAGCCGAGCCGGCACCATCCAGCCGCCGTGTCGTCCCGCGCGCGCGCGCGGATCGGCCTCCGGGCCCGGCGGCCGCGCACGCTCGCGCGCGATCACCGCGTCGATCGATTCGATGACGACGGGTCCGAGCGTCGCAGGATCGAGCGTTTCACCGCGCGAGCGCTGCGCCGAGACACTCGCCGTCAAGATCAGTGCTGCGGCGGCGAGCGAGAGCACCCGCCGGCCGTCATGAATCCGCTCACTCTGAAGCGTCGCACGCAACATGGGATCGACCTCCTCCGTGGCATTCGGCGGGTCGGTCCAGTGGTCCGCCGGACCACGCAGGCCTAGCACGCTCGCCCTGCGCGACTACGCGCTTTGTGGCGTGCGTCGGCAGAAACCGGCGCACGCATGCGGTGACGTTAGGAGCGCTGAGCTTCGGCCGCAGCGACACCGTGCTGCAACGCCGCGACGAGTCGCTTCACGTCGCGCACCTGGGTCGAGCACAACGCGACCCTCACGGCGCCCTTCAACGGCACGACGTACACACCCGCTTCGCGCATCACCTTCGCGGTGAGCTCGCTGTTCGGCGTGAAGACCGACACGAAGAAGCCGCCCTCGTAGCGCGGGTAGCGCAGTCCTTCGCGTCCGGCTTCGCGGTTGAAGGCCGAGACGCGCTCGCCCAGCAAGTGCACGAGCTTTGCGCGCTCGGCGTCGGCGCGCGCCTTGAGCGCGTCTACCGCCTCCGCTGGGTCGGTGGCGACCGCAACGCCAGCGGCCGCACGC
>JANLUN010000108.1:0-10371 GCA_031363505.1 Planctomycetota bacterium
AGCGTCGCCATCCACCACGTCGACACGCGCTTCTCGTCCCCTTCGCGGACCGCGGCGGCCGGCCCGATGAGCCGGGTCATGAGCGCCGCCTTGCGCTGGACGAGCTCGGAGCCCAGCAGCTTCGTCACGTTCGCCTCGGCACCGGGCTCCAATCCCGCCACCGCGCGGATCACGCCGCGAAGGTTCATCAGCGCGATCGACTCGGTATCGGCGAGTGCGACGCCCACCTCCCGGGCGACACCCGCATCGCGGGGCGCGCAGCGCTGCTGGAGCGCGAGAAGTTCCGGTCCGCCCGCCATGCCGCCATCCGTTCCGCCGCCGAGCGAGATCCGCTCGTTGCCGAGCGTGCTCCGCGCCACGGTCCAGCCCTGATCGACGGGGCCAACGACTTCGTCGTCGGGAACGAAGACGTCGTCGAGGAACACCTCGTTGAAATGCGCGTGGCCGGTGATCTGGCGCAGCGGGCGCACCTCGACGCCTTCGGCTTTCAGGTCGATCACCATCATGGTGATGCCCTGGTGCTTGGGCGCTTCGAGGTTCGTGCGCACGGTCGCGAAGCCATGCGTGCAGCGATGAGCGAGACTCGTCCAGACCTTCTGGCCCGAAACGCGCCAGCCTCCGTCCACCTTCACGCCGCGCGTCTGCACGGCAGCCGCGTCGGAGCCGGCGCCCGGCTCGCTGAAGAGCTGGCAGAACTCGATCTCGCCGAGAAGGCTCGGCCGCACGAAGCGCTCGAGCTGCTCGGCGCTGCCGTGCTGCGCGATCGTGAGCGTGTTCCAGGCGCTGACTGAGAGATCCGGGCGCCGCACGCCCGCGAACTCCTCTTCGATCACGAGCTGCTCGACCGGCCCCGAAGCGCGGCCCCAAGGTCGCGGCCAGTGCGGCACGAGGTAGCCGCTCTCGAAGAGCGCCTTGCGGCGCTCTTCCTCGGGGAGAGCCCGGTAACGTGCCACGAAGGTTCGAGCCTCTTGGCGGAAGCCTTCGGCCTCCGCAGGCAGCTCGACCGTGACCTTCGTACCAACGCCCTGGCCCATCAGGCGGGTCACGTCCTCGCGCGCGGCATGCACCGGACCGAAGAGCGCCTCGAGCGCGAGCGCACGGCGGACGAAGAGCTGCGCGTGGTGCTCCCAGGTGTAGCCGATCCCGCCATGCACCTGGACGTTCTGCTGCGCGCAGAACGAGAAGGCGGAAAGCGCGAGCGAGCAGGCCACGGCTGCCGCGAGTTCTGCCTGCGCGTCGTCGAGATCGGCGCGGGCCGCGCCCCAGGCACCCGCGGTGGCCTGCTCGGTCGCCACCAGCATGTTCGCGCAGTGGTGCTTGACGGGTCCGAAGGTGCCGATCGGGCGCCCGAACTGCTCACGCTCTTTTGCATACCCGGTCGCCATCTCGGTGCAGGCCCGGGCACCGCCGGCGGCCTCGGCGGCAGAGAGCACCCGGGCCAGCCGCCCGAGGGCTTTCCGCGCACCGGGCAGGAGATTCTCCGCGGGGACTTCCACGCCCTCGCACGTGACCGCTGCCACCCGACGGCTCCCATCGATGTTCTTCTGCGCCTCGATCGCCACCCCCGACTGGTCCGCCCGGACGAGCGCGACGTCGTTGCCGACACACAGCACGAGGAGTCCGGCGAGCTCGGCGCCGAGCACGAGTCCCGCAGAGCCCGAGAGCGTTCCATCCGCCCCCGATGTCAGATTTCCCTGGAGGCCGACGGCAGCCACGAGCGATCCATTCGCGAGCCCGGGCAGGAACGCGCTGCGAGCGGCCCCGTCGCCGCGTTCGGCGAGCAGCGCCGAGGCGAGTGTCGTAGGCAGGAACGGGCCGGACGCCAGCGCGTAGCCGAGCTCCTCGAGCACGATCGCGAGTTCGGCGAGCCCGAACCCCTGCCCCCCCGAGGCCTCGTCCACGTGCACACCCATCCAGCCGAGGGCGGCCATTTCCTTCCAGTAGCCCGGCAGGCTCTCGCGGGGCGCATCGAGCCGGGCCCAGGAGTCCGCCCTCGTCCGGCGAGCATCGAGGAAGGAGCGCGCGCCTCGTGCGAGCTCCCGGTGTTCTTCGGTGAGTGCGATCGACATGGGGCTCCCGGCGGAGGTTTGGGGGGTTCCAGGGATCGGAATACTATGATACTAGTTATCCAGCGGTCAACGACTCCGAGCAGAGGCATCGATCCCATGCGAGCCGTGAGCACCAACGAGGGCGGGCAGCGCGCGGCGATCCGGATCGCTCGCAAGCTCGTGAACGAAATCCGCCGCCGGCGCCTGCGGCCCGGCACGAAGCTCGATGCCGAGCACCGCATGGTCGCGGAGCTCGGCGTAGCGCGGGCCACCGTCCGCGAAGCGCTGCGCTTCCTCGAACTCCAGGGAGCGCTCCGCATCAAGGCCGGACCCGGTGGCGGCCCCGTCGTGAGCGTTCCGGGCGCCGATCACCTCGCGAGCGTGCTCTCGCTCCACCTCCAGTTCGCCGAAGCCTCGTTCCGCTCGGTGGTGGATGCGCGCGGCTCGATCTACCCGGTGCTGGCGGCCGAGGCCGCGGAGAATGCGACGCGCGAGGATGTCTCGATGCTCCAGCAGAGCATCGCGCGGATGCATGCCGGCGTTCAGGACGCAGAACTCTTCACCCACGAGGCCCGACGCTTCATGAGCCTCGTGGCCACGGCTTCGCGCAATCGGGTTCTCGCGCTGCTCGTGGACGCGCTCCATCGGATGTCGGAGGGCATCGGCGAGTGGGAAGAGCGTCAGCGACGATCGGCGCTGCGCAGCTACGAGCGGGTGGTCGAAGCCATCGACCGCGGAGAGCCCGACGTGGCCCGGTCGGTCATGGCAGAGTCCATGGCGGCCGCAGTTCGGCACTGGGAGCGAACGGCTCCCGACCAGTTGAAGCTGCCGGTGGCCTGGATGGCCTCCGACCGATGACTGCTCCGGCTTTTCGCGACGACGCCTCCATCGGGCTCCGCCCCGGCGACGTCGATCTCTCCGACCCGAGCAGGTTCCTCGAAGGAGTTCCCCACGAGTACTTCCGCGTCCTGCGCGAGCAGGCTCCGGTGCACTGGCAGGCGGAGTGCGAGATCCCCACCTTCCTGCCCGGCCCGGGCTACTGGGCGCTCACGCGTTACGAGGACGTCGCGTTCGTCTCGAAGCACCCGGAACTCTTCTCCTCAGCCGCGGGGAGTTCGGTGCTCAACGAGCTCCGCCCCTACGAGCGCCGGCTCGCCCGCGAGCAGCTGATCCAGATGGACCCCCCTGGCCATACCGAGCTGCGCGGCCTGATGAACGTCCCGTTCAAGCCTCATGCCGTCCGGGAGACGGAGGCGCCCATGCGGAGGATCGTGTGCGAGACGCTCGACCGGCTCGAGGGGCGGTCGACCTGTGATTTCGTGGGCGACGTCTCGGCGCCCATCTCGCTGCGCGTGCTCACGAACTTCCTCGGCGTGCCGGACGAGTACACGGCTCGGTTCTACCGCTGGACCAACGAGACCATGCGCTTCGCGCAGCCCGGCTCCTACAACCTGCTCCGCGCGCGGTTCGCGCTGATCCAGATCTTCGTCCAGTCGGCGCTGCTGGCTCGAGAGCGCAGGAGGCGGCCCGCCCCGGACGTGTTCTCGAGTCTGGTGAACGGCAGGTTCCAGGGCGCGCCGCTCTCCCGCGTGATGACACAGGTGAACTTCTTTCTGCTCATCATCGCCGGCAACGAGACCACCCGGAACGCGCTCTCGGGTGGCATCCAGGCGCTGTGTGAGCACCCCGAGGAGTTCGACCGCCTGCGCCGCGATCCATCGCTACTGCCGCAGGCCATCGAGGAGATGCTGCGCTGGGTGTCTCCGGTCATGCAGTTCCGAAGAACGGCGCTGCGCGACACCAAGATCGGTGAACAGGAGATCCGCAAGGGCGAGAAGGTCGTGATGTACTACGGCGCGGCGAACCGGGACCCCGAGGTCTTCGACGATCCCGAGCGGTTCGACATCACGCGAAGGCCGAACCCGCACGTCGCCTTCGGCGTCGGCACCCACTTCTGCATGGGGAGCCACATCGCGAGGCTCGAAATGCGCGTCACGCTCGAAGAGTTCCTGCGCCGGTTTCCGAACCCGAGTCTGGCGGGTCCGCCCGAGCGGCTCCCCTCCAACTTCATCAGCGGGATCCAAAGGCTGCCGCTGAATCTGGCCTGAGCCCCGGACGTTCTTCGCCGAGGGAGACACGATGTCGTTTGCAGACCAGGTGGTGTTCGTCACGGGAGGCGGCAGCGGAATGGGACGGCTCGCCGCCCAGCGCATGGCGGACGCCGGCGCACGAGTCGCCGCCGTCGACGTGAACGAGGCAGGGCTCGCCACGACCGCCGAGGGACGCCAGGGCATCCACACCTGGCGCCTCGACGTCACCGACAACGAGGCCGTACTCGCCACGGTGAAGGAAGTGGAGGATCGGCTCGGCCCCATCGACCGCGTCTACAACGCGGCGGCGATCATGCCCACCGGGCTGCTGATGGAGCAGGACACGGAGACCATCACCCGCATCATGCGCGTCGACTACGACGGCGTGGTCCACGTGGCGAAGGCGATCCTGCCCGGGATGCTCGCGCGCGGGCGCGGCGACCTGATCAACTTCGCCTCGATCGCGGGCTGGGGCCCGACCCTGCATTTCGGCGCCTACAACGCGGCGAAGTTCGCCGTGGTGGCCTTCAGCGAGGTCCTTCATCACGAGAACCGCGGCCGGGGCGTGCGCATCCTCGCCGTCTGCCCGCCGCCGGTGGCCACTCCGCTGCTCGACCAGGCGACTTCGAAGCCCAAGGTGCTCGAGATGGGCAAGCCGATTGCGCCGGAACGGGTGCTCGACGCGATCGAGCGGGATCTAGAAAAGGGCAGGCCGTTCTGCTTTCCGACGGCCCAGACGAAGCTCGCGCAGATCATGCGGCGCTTCGCGCCCGGCCTCGTGTGGTCGATGGTGCATCGGGTCGAGGGCCGGTAGCCGATGAGCGCATCGAACGCATCGCACGCATCGAACGCCGAGGACGCCCTTCTCTTCGACAAACGTGACGGCGTCGCGACGATCACTCTCAACCGGCCCGAAGTCCGGAACGCGCTGACCAGCGCGATGTTCCTCGACCTGGAGCGGTTGCTTCTCGATATCGCGCAAGACGACGACGTGAGGGTCGTGGTCCTCACCGGTGCAGGCCGCGGTTTCTCTGCAGGGGCCGACCTGAGACCGGTGTCGAAGGAGGAGCGTCGCCGGACCGAGGCCCCCTCCTTCCCCGGCGATGCGGGCGGCGACATCCTCGATCGCGGCAACCGCTGCATGCTTCGCCTGCGGGAGCTCGCGAAGCCCGTCCTCGGGAGCATCAACGGGGACGCCGTCGGCATCGGCTGCAGCCTCGCGCTCGCGACGGATCTTCGGATCGCCTCGGACAACGCGCGCTTCGGCGTCGTCTTCTCCCGGATCGGCCTCGGGCCGGATGGCGGTGCCTCGTACCTGCTACGGGAGCTGGTCGGTACGGCGAAGGCACTGGAGCTGCTCTTCACCGGCGACCTCATCGACGCGAGCGAAGCCCTCCGCCTCGGCCTCGTGAACCGGGTGGTCGCGGCCGCCGCGCTTGGCGACACCACCCGCGAGCTCGCCGAACGCCTCGCCCGGGGGCCCACGCTCGCGTACGGCGCCGCCAAGGCCGCCGTCTACGAGAGCGCGAACCTGCCGTTCGCGAGCCTTCTCGACTTCGAGGCCCGCAACCAGCGAGCGGTCAGTCGGTCCGACGACGTGAAAGACGGGATTCGAGCCTTCCTCGAGCGACGCACGCCCGAATTCCGCGGCCGCTGAGGCCGCGAGCCAAGGAGTCTCCCCATGCAACGATACGAAGGTCCTCTCTTCGACTGCGACAACCACTACTACGAGGCGGCCGACGCCTTCACGCGTCACGTCCCACGGAAGATGCAGAAGCGCTGCGTGCAGTGGGTGGAGATGGACGGCAAGCGGCGCCACCTCGTGGCCGGCAAGCTCAACCACGCCGTCGGAAACCCGACCTTCAATCCGATCTCGAAGCCCGGGGTGTTGCGCGAGTACTACGGCGGCAACCCGGAGAACAAGACCTTCTACGAGCTGATCCGCTCCAAGCTCGAGCCGCGGCCGCCGGAGTACATGGATCGCGACGCGCGCGTAGCGAAGGTCGAGGCGCAAGGGCTCGAAAGCGTCTGGCTCTTTCCGACCTCGGGCGTCCTGTACGAGCAGGCCATGGCGCACGACATCGAAGCCCTCTGCGTGCTCACGGAGGGGTTCAACCGCTGGCTCGACGAGGACTGGGGACTCGACTACGCGGGCAAGCTCTTCGCAGCGCCTTACATGACACTCTCTGACGTAGATTGGGCGTGCCGCGAGCTCGAATGGGCGCTCGCGCGCGACGCACGCCTGATCGTGATTCGCCCCTCGCCGATCCTCACCCGCGACGGCTGGCGTTCGCCCTGCGACACGCGCTTCGATCCCTTCTGGTCGCGCGTCCACGAGGCGGGAATCACCGTGGTCGCGCACGTCGGGAGCACCGGCTACACCGCGAACGGTTACGGGGGGAATTCGGCCATCGATGCACTCGGCGGGGGTCAGAAGCCGAGCGTCGCCGGCCTGATCCCCGAGCGCGCCATCTACGACTTCCTGCTGACCTTCGCCTACGACAAGATGTTCGAGCGCTTCCCGAACCTGCGCATCGCCTCGGTCGAGAACGGCTCGGGCTTCCTCGGCGACCTGTTCGTGAAGCTCGAGCAGTCGAAGAAGCGGATGCGCTGGTACTACAAGGAGGACCCGGCCCTGCTCTTCCGTCGGAACGTGTGGATCAACCCCTTCTGGGAGGACAGCATCCCGGACGTGATCGGACACATGGGAGCCGACCAGGTCATCTACGGCTCCGACTGGCCGCACATGGAAGGGATGGAGCATCCGCGCGACATCTTGGAAGAGCTCGAGGGAATCTCGCTGGAGTACCAGGTGAAGATCCTCCACCGCAACACCGCGGCGCTCAACGAGCGCCGTCCGGCCTAGCGAGCCGCCCGCGTGAGGGCGAGAGACGGCGGCGCACACTGACCCTGAGCGAAGCTCGCGTCGTGAAGTCGCCCGGTCCGAGTCGTGGCCCGAGCATCACCAGCGAAAGCGTCTCGAAAGATCGATCGACTGGGCGGATCGAAATGGAGCCGACGACCGGATTCGAACCGGTGACCTGCTGATTACGAATCAGCTGCTCTACCAGCTGAGCTACGTCGGCCTTCGAAGGGGTGCTCCAGGCGCCGCGACCGGGTGGGCGGCGGGCTCGGAGGCACAGGGCGGCCCAAAGTAGCTGTGGCCCCCAGCGGCCGCCATCGAACCCCCATCTTTAGAAGGATCGGAACTTTCGAGGGAACGGAGCGCGGCGCGCTCGGCGCGCTCGGAACGTTGCGGGCGCTCCCGTTCGCTTCCTATTGCGTCGCATTCTCCGGCTGCGCGGTCGCGATCCGGTCTTCCGCCGCGTCTTCCACGCCTCGATGCGACATTCCGCCGCCAATTCCTTTGACCCTTCGTCAACGGCCGGTCTAGGATGCCGGCAGGCCGACGAACTCTGGAGAACCCGCCGCCATGCCGGTGTTGCCGCTGATCGACGCGATGATTCTGATGGGTTGGTCGAGCATCTTTGGCGCGATGGTGCTGAAGGCGGTCTATGTGACCACGAGCTTTCGCCCGACCTTCTTCGGGATGCACCCCTCCGACTTCCTGACGGTGGCGGGGGTGTGTCTGCTGTTCGCACTCGCGCTGGCGGCGCGTACCTGGGTGAAGGCGCATGAGCCCGAACTGCTTGCGCGCCGCCGCCGGGCGCGGCTGGCCGAGGCGGGCTACAGCGAGGACGACGCGAACGGTATTGCGCGGGCGCGCGACACCGAAGATCCGCGACGCAGCGTCGTCGGTCGCTGAGGCGCGATCTCGGGGCCGAGCGCGGGCGCGGCTAGCGCGCGGCGCGGCGCAGGATCAGGCTGAACGCGGAGATCGCGAGTTCCCGATAGAGCAGGGCGGCGCTCCGGATCATCGTGGTGGCTTTGTCGACTAGTGCTCGCATGGCAGCGTCCTCCGGGTTTGTCTCGAACTCTCGGCCCCCTTGGTAGGTGACCCGAACCAGCAGAGAAGTGGCAACCAACCCTCTCGTGCCCCGAGGGCCGGCCGTTACCATGCAGCCCATGACGCAATCCAGCTCGACCTCGGCTGCCGCGCCGACCGCTCCCGACCGCCAGATCTGGCTCGACGGCGCGCTGGTGCCCTGGCAATCCGCGACGGTACACGTGCTCTCGCACAGCTTTGCCCGCGGTTCGATGGTCTTCGACTACCTGTCGGTCCACGCGACACCGCGCGGCGCCGCGATCTTCCGGCTCGGCGAGCACGTCGCGCGTTTCCTGCGATCGGTGTCGATCGTCGGGCTGCCGATCGCGCAGGACTACCAGGCGCTCTTCGACGCAGCGCTCGAGGTCGGACGCGCGAATCCGGGCTGCACCGCGCTGAAGATGATGGCGTTCCTGCCCTCGGAGGAGGTCGGCGTGGTGCCGATGGACGAGCGCGTGTCGGTGGCGATGGCGGCCTACGACCCGCTGCGCGACGTGATCCTGAAGAAGCCGGTGCCGCGGCGGATGCCGGCGCAGCTCGCGGTGAAGCTCGAGCGCACGCGGCGCCGCATCGGCACACACCTGCCGGTACACGCGAAAGCGGCGGCGAACTATCTCGGCGCTGCGATGGCTGCGTGGGCCGCGCGCAAGGAAGGCTACGACGAAATCGTGATGCTCGACGAGGTCGGGCATCTCGCCGAGGCGCCGACTTCGAACGTGTTCGTGGTCGACGCGGCCGGCACGCTGCGCACGCCGGCGCTCACCGGCGTGCTGCCCGGCATCACGCGCCAGTCGCTGCTCGAGATCGCGAAACACGAAGGCATCCCGACGCATGATGGCGTCGTCGAGGCCGACGAACTGCCCGGCGCGCGCGAGGCGTTCCTGTCCTCCACGAGCATCGGCGTGTGGCCGGTGGCGTCGGTCGATGGCAAGCCGCTGCCAGCGCCGGTGCCGGGGCCCGTGAGCGCGCGCTTGAAGACGCGCTTCGATGCGATCACCGCGGGCCAGGACGCCGATTTCGCGCACTGGCTCACGCTCGTGCAAGGGACCGGTTCCCCCGAGCCTGCGCCGCGAGACACAGGCGAGCAGAGCCGATCGGGCCGGTCGTAGCGCAGGTGCGAATCCTCTCGGGCATCCAGCCGTCGGGCGAGCCGCACATCGGGAATTTTTTTGGCGCGATGCGCCAGCACGTCGCGATGCAGGCGAAGGGTGAGGCGATCTACTTCCTCGCCGACTACCACTCGATGACGTCGATCCGCGACGCCGCCGATCGACGCCGCTTCACGCGCGAACTCGCGCTCGACTACCTCGCGTGCGGCATCGATCCGACGCGCGCGATCCTCTACCGCCAATCCGATCTGCCCGAAGTGACGGAACTCGCGTGGATCCTCTCGACGGTGACGTCGATGGGACTGCTCGAGCGCGCGCACTCGTTCAAGGACAAGGTCGCTCGGGACGAGGCCGCCCGCGTGACGATCACGCACGGGCTCTTCGCGTATCCGGTGCTGATGGCGGCCGACATCCTGATCTACAACGCCGACATCGTGCCGGTCGGCCAGGACCAGAAGCAACACCTCGAGATGACGCGCGACATCGCCGGCTCGTTCAACCACAGCTACCGCGAGGTGTTCAAGCTGCCCGAGCCGATGATCCTCGAGGACGTCGCGGTGGTGCCCGGCACCGACGGTCGCAAGATGAGCAAGTCCTACGACAACACGATCCGGATGTTCGCGCGCGAGTCGGAGATCAAGAAGGCCGTGATGGGGATCGTGACGGACTCGACGCCGGTGGATCAGCCGAAGGACACCGCGACGGCGCTGTTCCAGCTCTGGTCGCTGTTCGCGACCGGCGACGAGCGCAAGGCGCTCTTCGAACGCGCGGCGGCGCCGGGTCTCGGCTACGGCGAGGTGAAGAAGGATTTGCTCGCGCGGCTACTCGCGTATTTCGCGACGCAGCGAGAGCAGCGGGCTGTGTGGGATGCGCGCGGCGACGACGTCGAGGACGTGCTCGCGGACGGCGTGCGTCGCGCCCGCGCGATTGCGCGCCCGATCCTCGCTGCGGCGCGCGACGCAGCCGGTCTCGGCGCCGCGCGATAGCGCGCCGGATTCGGAGACACGATCGGCTGCGGGCTACTCGGTGTCGAGGTGCTGCCGGTCCTCGCGTGGACGGCGCTGCGGAGTACGCGCAGGCGCCATCGCTAGTGCGATGAGCGCGAATCTACAAAGCGCAGCGCGAGCGGTCTCGGTAGCCAGCCCCCCGGCTCGCTTTCGACGCTCTCGCGCCGGCAC
>JANLUN010000316.1:0-2592 GCA_031363505.1 Planctomycetota bacterium
AGTTCGCGCGCGCGCGCGGCGAGCTCATTCGCGAGCGGACCGTCGCCGGCGATCCACAATCGCAAGCGCGGATGTTCCGCGACGAGGTGCGGAAGCATCGCGATCACGAGGTCGTGCCCCTTGCTTTCGACGAGCCGGCCCGCGGCGAGCAGGATCGGCGACGCGCCTTCGACGAGCGACGCGTGCTTCAAAGTGAGCGCTGCACGCTCGGCCGACGTCACGGGCGGACGCGGATCGATCCCGGAGTGGACCACGTGCACGCGCTCGGCGCGGACGCCGGGGATGGCGCACAGCGCCGCTTTCACTTCGTCGCTGACCGCGATCAAGGCACTCGCGCGACGGTACATGCGCGATTGGAGCGCGCGCCTCAGTCTCGTGCGCAGGTCGCGCTCGCCGCGGTCCTGCGGCAACAGCGTCGGGTTGTGAAACGTCATGACGCACGGGATGTGCTCGCGCCGGGCGGCCATGAAGCCCAGCCAATCGGCATCGGAGAGGTGCGTCTGGATCACGTCGATCCTGTGGTCGCGCACGATCGCGCGCACGCCCCGGAGCAGCGCACGCGCATCGGCGGCGGCGCGCCACGGCCGGCGCACCGAAGCACGTTCGACATCCAATCGGACGCACGGGACGCCGGCGGCGTGCAGGCGCGCCTCGACCGGCCCACCGCGGTGCATCGCACACACGACCGCCTCGAAGCTCGATCCGTGCTGGGCGCGCGCGAGGCGCTCCACGAACAGTTCCGCGCCGCCCATGGAGAGCGTCGGGATCAGGTGCAAGACGCGGTGCGTGTTCGTCATGCTGTGCGTCGGCTATTCCAGCGAGCATAATCGGCCGCGTGCGCGCGACCGAAGCGGAACTCGCCGAACAGTCCCCTCCATCGACGGATTCGGCGGCCGTTCCCGTGCTGTTCGTCAATACCGACCTGCGCGTCGGAGGACAGGAGAGCGCCCTCGTCGAGATCGTGCGCGGCTTCGACCGCGCGAAGATCCGGCCGGTCGTCGCCTGCCTCAAGGAAGCGGGCGAGCTCGCAGCGCGCGTCCGGGCGGCCGGGATCCCGCTGTACAGCGATCTCTTGTCGTCGAAGTTCGACGTGCGCGTGCTGCCGCGGCTCGTCCGGATCATCCGGCGCGAGAAGATCCGCGTCGTCTGCACCGTGGGTTCGGGCGACAAGCTCTTCTGGGGCCGGCTGGCGGGCTTCGTCGCGCGCGTCGACGGGATCGTCGCGACGCTCCACAAGACGCGATCGGCGGACGGCCGTCCCGTGGTGGAGCCGCTCAACCGGCTGCTGACGCCGATCACCGACGCGTTCGTCGCCGTCGCGCGCGGGGCGGCCGAGTACCTCATCCGCGAGGAAGGCCTGCCGCGCGACAAGGTCCACGTGATCTACAACGGTGTCGACCTTGAGCGCTTCTCCGGCGAGGGTCGAGCCACCGCGCGCGCCGAGCTCGGCCTCGCGCACGACGCGCCTGTCGCAGTGCACGTCGCGCAGCTGCGGCCGGAAAAAGGACACGACGTGCTCCTCGACGCGGCCGCGATCGTCGCTGCCAAGATCCCGACCGTTCGTTTCTTGCTCGTCGGCGACGGGCCGCTGCGCGCGACGATCGAGGGCCGTATTCGTGAGCTCCATCTCGAGCGCACCGTGACGCTGCTCGGGATCCGGCACGACGTCCCGCGCGTGCTCGCGGCGGCCGACGTCGCGCTCCTGCCGTCGCACGCGCGCGTCGAGACATTCCCGAACTCGATCCTCGAAGCGATGGCGTCCGGGCTCCCGATCGTCGCGAGCCGTGTCGGCAGCTTGGACGAGATGGTGGTGGACAGGGTTAATGGGGTGCTCTTGCCCGCCGGAGACGTGCGCGCTCTCGCCCAAGCGATCGAGGAGATACTCTTGGATCCCGAGCACGCACGCGCGATGGGGCGCAGCGCGCGCGAGAGAGTCGCAGAGCACTTCACGCGCGACCGCGCCATCCGCGCGCGCGAGGAACTTTTTTCGAGCCTCGTGCGCGCGCGACGTCCGCGCGCCTCCGGTTGAGGGCACCGGGACGTCCCCCGCCGACCGAAATTGCAATATGATTGGAAAGTCCCATCCTCAGGGTGCTTCGACCCTAGCTTCTGCCCATGCTGCGCGAGCACCGCATCCTCGTCCGAAGAGCACTCGTCTACCTGGACGTCACGTGCGCGTTCGTCGCCTACGCGCTGTCGATCCAGGCGCGCGACATGCTCGACGAGATCGGTAGCCACACGTTCGTCGTGAACGAGTGGACGCACCTATTGCTCGCGGGGACCGCGATCCCAGTGCTGTGGTTGATGTACCGACTCTCGGGCGTCTACCACTCGCAGCGGATGTTCAGCCGCGTTCGGGAAGTGCGCAAGCTCGTGGCGTGCAACTTGTTCACGTTCATGCTGCTGCTCGCGCTCGCGTTCGCGCTCGATCTGCCGGCGGCGAACCGACTTCAAATCGGGTTCTTCATCGCGTTCGATACGCTGCTCGTCGTCGCGCTGCACCTCTCGATTCGCACGGGTAGCCGGCACGCGCGCGCGCGCGGATACAACTGGCGCAAATTGCTCATCGTGTCGCCGCCCGGACAAGAGATC
>JANLUN010000146.1:0-4421 GCA_031363505.1 Planctomycetota bacterium
CCGGACGTGTCGAGCGTCCCGCGCAGAATGTGATAGCGCACGCCGGGCAGGTCGCGGACGCGGCCGCCGCGCACGAGCACGACCGAGTGCTCTTGCAGGTTGTGCCCTTCGCCGGGGATGTACGCCGTGATTTCCTTGCCGTTCGAGAGGCGGACGCGGGCCACCTTTCGCAGCGCTGAGTTCGGCTTCTTGGGGGTCTGCGTCTTGACGATGAGGCAGACGCCCCGCTTTTGCGGGCAGCCCTCGAGCACGGGCGATTTCGAGCGATTGACGACCTTCCGTCGTCCCTTCCGCACCAGCTGATTGATCGTGGGCATGTTCTAGTCGGTCCCGGTCCGCGCTTCTTGCGCGATGGTTCTGAGCGCGCGATGTCTCGGCCGATCGGCGCGCGAGCGCCGGCCGACCGGAGTCCGGCCCGCCGGCAAATGCGGCGAGCATTCTAGAGCCAGGGCCCCGCCGGTCAAGGATCGGGGGGCCAAGGATCGGGCCGATTCACCGTGAAGCAGAGACCTCGGCGTCGCCATCAGACCTCGGCGTCGCCGACGGACTCCTCGTCCAGCTTCACGTCGTCGCCATCCTCCTCGTCGTCGTCGTCGTCGTCGAGCAGCGTTTCCGCGGCCACGACCGAGCGGGTCGGCCCGCCCATCGACGCGGCGGCCGAGCGCGCGCCTTCCGAACCCGTCGCGGCGAGCGCCATCTCGGGCTCGCTCGCGAGCGACGAAAGACCACCCGAGAGCAGCGCCTCCATGTCGGCGTCGAGGCCGGCCGGCGTGAACCCCACGTTGGCACCGATCTCCCCGAAGTCGATGTTCTTCTTCACGCGCGTGCGGTAGTGGTCGCGGAAGCCCGTGCCCGTCGGGACCATGTGGCCGAGGATCACGTTCTCCTTGAGGCCGACGAGGTGGTCGCGGCGGCCCGCGATCGCGGCCTCCGTCAGCACCTTTGTGGTCTCTTGGAAGCTCGCGGCGGAGATGAACGACTCCGACGAGAGCGCGGCCTTCGTGATGCCGAGCAGGAGCGTCTGGCCGTTCGCCGGCTTCTTGCGCTCCTTGCGCAGCTTGTCGTTCTCGCGACGGAAGCGGAACTTGTCGACGACCGCGCCGGGCAGGAACTCGGAGTTGCCCGGATCGGTGACCTGCACCTTGCGCATCATCTGCGCGAGGATCGTCTCGATGTGCTTGTCGTCGATCGTCACCGATTGGCTGCGATAGACGTTCTGCACTTCGCGGAGCAAGTAGCCGAGCACCTCTTCTTCGCCGCGGATCCGCACGATGTCGTGCGGGTCGAGCGGTCCGTCGACGAGCGGCTCACCGGCGCGCACTTCGTCACCTTTGTGAACGCGCAAGTGCTTGCCTTGCGGAACGGCGTGCTGCTGTTCCTCGATGACTTCGCCCTTCGAGCCGACCGCGCGGACGATGATCGTTCGCTTGCCGCGCTTCTTGTCGCCGAGCTCGATGACGCCGTCGATCTCCGACATGATCGCCGGATCCTTCGGACGGCGAGCTTCGAACAGCTCGGTCACGCGCGGCAGGCCGCCCGTGATGTCCTGCGTGCCGGCCGCTTCGCGCGCGGTTTTCGCGAGCAACTCGCCCGGCGCGATCGCGGCCTTGTCTTCGACTTCGACGTACGCGCGCTCGGGGATCGGGTACAGCGCGAGCGCTTGCCCGTTCTTGTCCTCGAGCACGAGCTGCGGGTGGAGGTCGCCCTTGTGCTCGATGACTTGCTTGCGAACGGTGCCGCGACGGGCATCGCGCTCGACCTTCAAGGTCTTGCCTTCGATCAAGTCTTCGTAGCGGATGCGCCCCGCGAACTCCGCGAGGATCGGCACGTTGTGCGGGTCCCAGCGGCACAGCACGGCGCCCGGTTGGATCTGCTGTTGGTCCTTCACCAACATCTCGGCACCGGTCGGGATCGCGTAGCGGTCGATCTCGCGGTTGCGGGCGTCGAAGAGACACACCTCACCGTTGCGGTTGAGCACGACGCTTTGCCCGGCCGAGTTCGTCACGACCTTGAGGTTCGTGAACACGACCTTGCCGGCGCGCTTCACCTTGCGCTCGGATTCTTCGACCGAGCGGCTGGCCGTACCACCGATGTGGAACGTGCGCATCGTGAGCTGCGTGCCCGGTTCACCGATCGATTGCGCGGCGATGATGCCGACGGCGAGACCGCGCTCGGCGATCGAGCCGCGCGAGAGGTCCATGCCGTAGCAACGAGCGCACACACCCAGCGCGGCTTCGCACGAGAGCGGCGAACGCACCAAGATCTTCTCGTAGCCGAGCGACTCGAGCCGTTGAGCGATCTCCTCGGTGATCAGCTCGTTCTCGCGAACGATCTCCTCGTCGTTGTTGAGCACGTCGCGGATCGTCGTGCGCGACACGCGACCGCGGATCCCGCGGGCGAGCGTCACGGCGACCTTTTCGCCTTTGTAGACGACCGATTTCGTGACGGCGTTGAGCGTGCCGCAGTCCTCGAGCGTGATCACGACGTTCTGTGCGACGTCGGTGAGCTTGCGCGTGAGGTAACCGGCGTCGGCGGTCTTGAGCGCCGTGTCGGCGAGACCCTTGCGAGCGCCGTGCGTGGACGAGAAGTACTCGAGCACCTTCAGGCCTTCGCGGAAGTTGGCCTTGATCGGCGTTTCGATGATCTTGCCCGACGGCTTGGCCATCAGACCGCGCATCCCGCCTAGCTGGCGGATCTGATCGATCGAGCCCCGAGCGCCCGACGACACCATGCAGTACAGCGGGTTCACGTAACCCGAGTCGTCGCTGAAGTCGTCGTGGAGGACCTTCATCAGGTCGTCGCCGACGAGCTCGCGAGCGTGTGTCCACAGGTCGACGATCTTGAGGTAGCGCTCGCCCTCGGTGATGACGCCCTTCTGGAACGCCTTCTCGATCTTCGTGATTTCCTTCTGCGTCTCGCCGAGGATCTTGCCCTTGTTCGGCGGAACGCGGATGTCGTCCTTCGCGAACGACACGCCGGCGCGCGTCGCGGCCTTGAAGCCGATGTCCTTCAGGTCGTCGAGCAACTTGAGCGTCGCGTCGCGACCGAGCAGGCGGTGGCAGTCCGAGATGAGATCGTGGACGCCCTTCTTGTCGAGCTCGTAGTTGTAGAACGGCATCCCCGGGGGAAGGATGTCGTTGAAGATCGCGCGACCGATCGTGGTGACGAGGTACGTGTGCTGGTCGCCGTCCTGGATCTTGCCGTCGTCGCCGACCGCGACCGGCTGCGAGTTGCGGTTCTGCTTGACGAGGCGTCCCGGCTCCATGCGCACTTGCACCGCGCGGTGCGACTGCGTGTCGCCGTGTCCGTACGCGAGGAACAGCTCACCGAGCGAGCTGTAGCGCTTCACTTCCTTCGACGAGCCGTGCGGTGCCTTGGTCAGGTAGTAGAGCCCGAGCACCATGTCCTGCGACGGCGAGATGATCGGCGCGCCGTTCGCGGGCGAGAAGATGTTGTTGCTCGCGAGCATCAGCGTGCTCGCTTCGATCTGCGCCTCGTAGCTGAGCGGCAAGTGCACCGCCATTTGGTCGCCGTCGAAGTCGGCGTTGAAACCGCCGCAGACGAGCGGGTGCAATCGGATCGCGTTGCCTTCGATGAGCACCGGCTCGAACGCCTGGATGCCCATGCGGTGCAGCGTCGGTGCGCGGTTCAGGAGCACGGGGTGGTCGCGGATCACCTCTTCGAGGATGTCCCACACTTCTTCGTCGCGCCGCTCGAGCATCTTCTTCGCCGACTTGATCGTGTCGGCGAGTCCGAGCTCCTTGAGACGGCGGATGATGAACGGCTGGAAGAGCTCGAGCGCGACCTTCTTGGGCAGACCGCACTGGTGTAGCCGCAATTCAGGTCCGACGACGATGACGGAACGCGCCGAGTAGTCGACGCGCTTGCCGAGCAGGTTCTCGCGGAACCGGCCCTGCTTGCCCTTGATCATGTCGGTCAGCGACTTGAGCGGGCGATTGCTCGAGCCGAGCACCGGGCGGCGGCAGCGGCCGTTGTCGAACAGCGCGTCGACCGACTGCTGCAGCATCCGCTTCTCGTTGCGGATGATCACCTCGGGCGCATTCAGGTCGAGGAGCTTCTTGAGCCGGTTGTTCCGGTTGATCAGGCGCCGGTAGAGGTCGTTCAGGTCGCTGGTCGCGAAGTTGCCCGAGTCGAGCAGCACGAGCGGGCGCAGATCCGGCGGAATGACGGGGATCACGTCCAGGATCATGAACTCGGCGTTCTGGCCCGAGTCGCGCAGCATCTCGACCGTGCGCAGACGCTTGATGATGTCCTTCATGCGCTGCTTCGAGCGCGTCGAGAGCAGCTCCTCGCGCAGCTCTTCGGACAGCTTCTGGAGGTCCAAGCGGCGCAGCATCTTCTTGACCGCTTCGGCGCCCATGTCGGCGTCGAACTCGCTGCCGTACTTCGCGCGCGCTTGG
>JANLUN010000201.1:0-3631 GCA_031363505.1 Planctomycetota bacterium
ACGTGCGCCGCGTCGCCGCGTTGATCTCCGTCTGCGTGATCGCCGCGAAGGGGCGCAGCACGTCCGGAACGCGGCTGGGATCCGCAACGGCGCCCCCTCCGACGCGGAACTGCAGCACGCGCTGGCCGGGATCGAGTGTGCCGTTCGGTCCACGGCCGTCGTCCTGGCGTGCGCGATTCTCTAGATACAGGAGTTCGCCGGCAGCGAACGCTGCGAAGTTCACCACGATCTCGAATCGCTCGGCCGGACCCATGAAGATCGTCGTCCGGTTGCGGATCGGTGCGGACATCAACCCACCTTCCGTCGCGATCAAATCGAAGGGCACGGGCTGCCCGTTCGAACGCACGATGCGGAAGGCGAAGAAGCGGGCGTTTGTTCCGGCGAGTAAGCGCAGGCGGTACTTGCGGCGCTTGACATCCATGTAGGGCTGGATCGTGCCGTTGACCAAGTACTTGTCGCCGAGCAAACCGTCGTGGTTGAACACGTCGAGCACGAGCTGACCGGCCGAATCGAAGCGCTTGTCCTGGACGATCATCGGCACGTCGAACTCGCCGCTGGGCAAGCGCAAGTTGACCCCATCGTTCAAGTTCTCGTCGTGCGCATCGACGGAGTCCTTAAAGAGGAAGAACCCAGCCAGTCCGCGGTAGACGTTCTGTCCGGTGAAGTCGAGTAGGTGGTCGTGGTACCACAGCGTCGATGGCCGATCGGTGGCATCCGCTTGTCCCGTCGTGAAGCCCGGATCCAGCAGCGGGTACGCGTAGTCGTAGCTCTGGCCGGGACCAAAAACCGGATTCAAACCGCCGCCCGGACCGGGGAAGCCGTCCGAGCGCGCCTCGTGGTGGCCTCCGTGCAGGTGCACGGTCATCTCCGGGACGCCGAAACCGACGTGGTTCGCAGGCAGGATATTCGTGTGGCGCACGAACAGCGGCTTCTGCGCCTCTCCGACGAACGTCGGTCCCAATGCGTGCGGCCATGTGCCCGCAGGCACGTTCGCATCCCGGTAACCCCACAGTTTCGTCGGCGGGTACTGCGGATGCACCTTGAGGAAGCGCTCTTCGTCGAACAGGTGGTAGTACTTCGGCGGAGTGAGCGACTGCGGCGGCAGTGAAGCGTCCACCGGGACGAACGGCGCAACAGGCGTGGCCGAGGGCGGGATCGTCAGCGGCGCAACGAAGGGTGTCGCCGGCGGGCTCGGCGGCGGAGTCGAGGACGGGCTGAAAAACGATCGCGCAACGGCGCGTCGCGAAGGCAATATCGAAAAGCTTCCGCCGAGCAATCCAGCGCGCAAGATCTCGCGTCGATTCCAAGACATGTTGTCGTCTCCCTGGTGATCTCGCGCGCGGGATCGCGCGATGCGACGAGAGCGAGGCTTTCGCCGGGCTAGCGTGACCGCGTACGCCTCCGCTCCCGAGCGTGGGATGGTACGCACGCTGGTTAAAGCGCGCAATGCGATGCCCGATCGCGGGAACTCCATCGATCGCTACGTCGCCGGTTACACTCGCGGATCCGGCGAGCCTTGCCCGTGGCGCCCGACGCACGTTTGTCGATCGAGCTCGTGGCCCGACTGCAGCGAGGAGCGAACAAAGATCCGTGAAGCGCGACGAGGACGCGGACGAGCGACTCGAGATGTGGCTGAGCGAGTTCGTCGAACGACGCGAGCAGGGCGAGTCGCTGACGCCCGAAGACTTTCATCGCGAGCACGTCGACGGCGGCGAGCCGCTTCTCGCGGCGCTTCACCAACTGTGCGACTCCGAGGCGCTGCTGCCTTCCGCGCCGTTCGACACGCCGCAGCGTATCGGGCCGTACCGGATTCAGAACGAGCTCGGCAGCGGCGGGATGGGGCGCGTCTTCGGTTGCGTCCACGATGACCGGCCGAGCGATGCGCTCGCGCTGAAGTTGCTTCATCTCCCGCTCGTCGATCAGGAACGCGCACTCGAGCGCTTTCGTCGCGAGGGAGAAGCGCTGGCGCGCATCTCGCATCCGTCGGTCGTGCGTGTTCACGACGCGGGCCTGTTCGATCGCCGGCCCTACATCGCGATGGAGCGTGTCGACGGCACGAACCTGGCGGAGTA
The DNA here is from genome assembly GCA_031363505.1 of Planctomycetota bacterium. Lineage (GTDB taxonomy): Bacteria > Planctomycetota > UBA1135 > UBA1135 > JANLUN01. The sequence continues at coordinate 2,073 of JANLUN010000201.1, forward strand.
CGTGTCGCGCGCGCGAGCGCGGCTCGAGCAGACAAAGCTCCCACCTTGGGAAGCGCTGAATCTACCGGGCGAGGGCGCGCCCCTCGAGCGTGTCGTGCGCATCGCCCTGCGCGTCGCGCGCGCGATCGAGTGTGCGCACGGAGCTGGCGTGCTGCACCGCGATCTGAACGCGCGCAACGTATTGGTGCGTGCGAGCGGTGAGCCGGTCGTCATTGATTTCGGGCTGATGCGCTCGGAAGCCGAGCCCACGTTGACTGGCAGCGGCGACGTGCTCGGCACGCCGCAGTACATGTCGCCCGAACAAGCGCGCGGCGAGCGGCCCGACGAGCGCACGGACGTCTTCGGTGTCGGTTGTCTCTTGCGCGAGCTCTTGACGCTAGCGCCGCCACGACCTGAAGACGGCACGTTGACGCTGCTGCGCGTCGCCGGATCGCGACCGATCGCGAGGCTGCGTGCTCTCTCATCCGCCGTCCCGCGCGAGCTTGCGGTCATCGCCGACCGCGCAACCGCGTTCGGGCTGCGCTGGCGGATGCATTCGGTGGCGGAACTCGCGGACGATCTCGAAGCGTGGCTCGACGGTCGGCCGATCCGCGCGCGCGCACCGGGAGTATTGGAACGCGCGCACGATGCGTGGGCCGCGCGACGCGTCGCGATCACCGCCGGGGCGCTCGTCCTTCTCACCAGCGCGGTCGCGTGGCTCGCGGTGAGCCGCGGCGATGGAGTCGACCCGCGTGTGCTGTCGGCTCAACGCTTGAACGCACTCGTCGTCGCGTGGCTTGACGGCGACTTGCCGCGCGCACGACGACATTGGGACGAGTTCCACGCCGGCGATCCCGCGTATCCCTTGGGCGAGTTCCTCGACGCACTCTCGGCCGACGACCTCGACCGCGAGGCGCAGCACCCGGCGTCCCGCGCGATGCTCGAGGGCGAGCGCTTGCGTCGCGCGGGTCGACCGGAGGAAGCCGCGCACCAGTTCGCCACGGCGAGCGACGTCTTCCCCGGCCAATCGGTGCCCGACCTCATGGCTGGGCTGGCACTCCTCGAATCCGGTGACGCTGCGGCCGCGCGCAAGAAGCTGGAAGACAGCTCGTTCTATTTCGGCGCGTCGGCGCAGTTCCATCGCACGCTGTCGAACATGTACCGCGAGCTTGGCGCGACGGAAGACGCCGAGCGCGCGGCGCGTGCCGCCGACGCGCTCGCTCCCGCGTCGAAGCAGCAGTAGTCATCAGGGCGGCATGATGGTCGTTTGGTAGTCCTCGACCTCGCCGTAGCGAGCGATGCCGCACGCGCCGGACAGCGATGAGTGGGACAAGCAGCTCTCGTGGAAGCCGGCGTCCTCGCCGTAGTCGAGCCGCACGCGCAGGATCGTGAAGCGCGGCGTCGGAACGGTGGGCATGACGATGTCGCACGCGAACGCCAAGCTCGAGCCCGTCCACGTGTCCGGGTTGAACGCGAGCGTGTTGCCGGCGCCGATGTTGTCCGGGCCCGAGGTCGGGCTCGAGCTCCCCGTGCCGAGCACCTTGTGCACGGTGAATCCCATCATCGTGCCGTCGTCGACG
>JANLUN010000239.1:0-3916 GCA_031363505.1 Planctomycetota bacterium
GCGGACGCTGCACAGGGATGAGCTCGACGTCCTGTTCGGCCCCCGTCCGGCCGGGGTGGGCGATCGACGCGAGAATGTTGGCGTCCGGCGCTGAGCGCGAGTCATTCGCAATCCGTTCGTGCTGATGCTTCGACAAGCCAAGGACTGCACGGTCGTCGGCCAGCCCAGTTATGGAAGCAGCGGCAATCCGAAACCGCACGAGATGCCCAACGGCGTGATGATCTTCGTTCCGTCGTGGCAGGACATGACGCTCGACGGCAAGTGCTTCGAAGGCGTCGGTCTCGCACCCGATATCGAAGTGACCGTGAACCCCAAGGATCTCACACGCAAAGACCCGATCTTGGAGCGCGCGCTCGCACTGCTGCGCGAGAAGCTGAAGTGAGTCTGTACGACCGCGGGAGCGCTCCCGCACTGCGCGAGCCCATTGCAAGCACGCCAGGGCGCATGGTCCGCAGGGAGGATTGCGGTTTTTGGCCTTCGCGGTGACGATCATCGCTGTGAGACTCCGCATCCTATTCGCGCTCCTTGTGCTCAGCGTCCCCGCGCGAGCGATCGATCAGTTGACCGTCGGCGTACCGATTCCGCTCAATCGGACGGCGAATCCAAACCAGCCGATGACATTCTCGGTGCCGGGTTTCGACCCATCGCTCGGCACGCTCGTGGGACTCCGGTGCTACGTCTCGATGCACGAGCTCATGCAAGCTCGCGGCGAGAACGAGTCGCCGGCTCCGGCTGCGCTCGAATGGAAGACGTCCGTCGGTTTCCGAATGAGCGCGCTCGACTCGACGGTCCTCTTCGAACGGTTGTTCCCCGAACGCACGGCGAGCATGAGATGCGCGCCCTACGACGGCGTGACGGACTTCCTTGGACCGTCGGGCTTCACGATCGAGCTCAAAGGCGTGATCGAAGAGCTCGTGTACGAAACCGGCCGACCGATCGACCTTGCTCGATTCGTGGGCGCAGGACCCCGACCGTTCGTCGCGCGTTACTCGGGGACGAACGTGTTCGCCGCAGGGACGGGCAACACGACCGCGACGCTCGACCACCAGCTGAGCTCGCGGCTGGTCGTCACCTACTACTACAAGACGCCCGGTTCCTGAGTTCGCCGTCTTGAGGGGAGGCGCGGCTGCGTTGCCGCGCGTTCCCGTCCGGAATTTGTTCGAAGTTATCCGCCCCGAGCGTGCCGTCGAACGACGGATTCGCTCGCATGCAACGGACGCCTACTTCGAACCCGATGCCCCCCGTGCCGGGCGCAGTGATGGTGGTCGAGCGGTGGAACTCGTGGGTGCGCGTGCTCGATCCAGAGAGCGGCGCCACGCGCTGGGTGAATCTCGCCGAGACGCAGTTCGAGCAAGCGCGCGCCGATTCCGCCGCGTCTCGAACGCGCGAGACGTAAGGCGCCCGCGGCCCGAGTTGCTCGTCGGGCCGCGGGCTCCAGTTCCCGGTTCCTTTCCGGGTTTTCGTCCGGCCGGGTTCTCGACTTCCCGTGGTCTGGTTCAGGGGGGCGTCGAAGCCTTCGGGCTCTGCCCGCGAGGACGCACCTCGGCTCTCGATTCGCCGCCTAGGACAGCATCGGATCGAGGCGGCGCCGAGTGAAAGCTCTCCATCGAGGTCAAACCCTCGCGGATCGCGTACTTGGTCAGCTCGGCGGTCCCGTGCAGTCCGAGCTTCTCGGCGATGTTGCGTCGATGCGTCTCGACGGTCTTGATCGAGATGTGCATCTCCTTAGCCGTTTCCTTCGACGACTTCCCTTCGGCGACGAGCTGAAGCACTTCGCGTTCGCGCGCGCCCAAGGTCGAGTAGGCCGAGGGCTCGTTCGAAGCCCGCCGACGCGTCGATTGCGACACGACCATGGCTGCGATCTCGGGGCTCAAGAATGTTCTCCCGACGCTCGCCGCGCGCACCGCGCGCATGAGTTCGTCGTGCGCTGCGATCTTGAGCACGTATCCCGAAGCGCCGGCGTCGAGCATCTGCAACACGTTGCGCTGGTCCGCGTACGCGGACAGAGCGATCACTTTCACGTTGGGGTACTGAGTCGTGATCCGGTGCGTCGCTTCGACACCATTCAGCTCGGGCATGCCGACGTCCATCACGACCACGTGTGGGTTGAGGCTCTTCACGAGGTCGAGCGCGGTTCGCCCATCGCGGGCCTCCCCGACGACTTCGAAATCCGGCTCGTGCTCGAGCAGCACTCGCAGCCCTTCGCGCATCAATTGATGATCGTCCACGAGTAGGATTCGGACCGTCATCGTCTCACTTCCTTTCGTCTCTCGTTTCATCGAGAACCTCGGCACGGGCACACGTACATGTCTGCCCTGCTTCCGCTCCTCGGGCGGGCTGTGCTCACTGCGTCATGAGCGCGCCATGGCAACTCCCGATCCCGACTCGCAACTTCACTGGGCCTAACTCCGGGAACCTCTCGAGACCTCAACCAGGGGAACCTTGTAGATCTCGCGCTGATTCTTGCAATTCAGCGCTCACGCACGCCTTGGCCCGCCGCCCCGCTGGGTTCAAACGACGAGGCAGCGCGTACCGCGCGGCGGATCGGCGAGGAGTTTCGCGAGGGCGCTGAACTCGACCGGCTTCACGAAGTGGGCGTCGAAACCGGCGTCGCGTGTTCGGTCGCGGACTTCCTTTTGTCCCCAGCCCGTCAGGGCGATGAGCACGATGTCTTGACCCCACGGTTGCGCACGGATCTGCCGCGCCGCGCCCTCCCCGTCGAGATTCGGCATTCCAAGATCGAGCAAGATGGCCTGCGGCCGGAATCGTTCGGCGGCCGCGACCGCCTGCACTCCGTCGTACGCGACCTCCACGGTGTGTCCGGTCGCCTTGAGCAACAGGGACAGGCTCTGGGCCGAATCGAGGTTGTCGTCCGCGATCAGCACGCGTCGCCCCAGCGCGGTGGGCGGAGCTGATGCGGCGCCGCGGAGCGTCCGCGCGCTGGCCTCCGTCGCCGCTCCAGCGATCATCGGCAACCGGACTACGAACTCGCTGCCCTGGCCCTCGCCGTTGCTGAACGCGGTGACGGTACCGCCGTGCAGTTGGACGAGCCGGCGGACGAGCGCGAGCCCTATGCCGAGTCCGCCCTGCGAGTGATCGAGCGTCCGCTCGCCCTGCGTGAACAGCTCGAATAGCTGCGGCAGCATCTGCGGAGAGATGCCGACGCCGGAGTCCTTCACGCGAATGACGGCCTGCTCCGGACCGTTCTCGTCGGCGGACGCACGCTCGACGGTGACCGCAATGCGACCGCCGTGCTCCGTGTACGTCGCGGCATTGCTGACGAGGTTTCCAATCGCTTGCGCTAGCCGCGTGAGATCGCCGTGTACGTGCACTGGTTCGTGCGGCAGCTCGAGCGTCAGCTCGTGACGGCGTTCATCGATGAGCGGCCGATGGATCTCGATCGCGCGCGCAATCACGGCCGCGACGTCGACGGCTTCGCGCTGGAGCTGGATCTTGCCCTGCGTGATGCGCGAGACGTCGAGCAAGTCGTCGACGAGGCGCGTCAAGTGTTCGCCTTGACGCTCGATGACCTCACGGCACCACACGATCTCCGAGTCGTCGATTCTCTTCATGCGCATGAGTTGCACGGCGTTCTGAATCGGCGCCAGTGGATTCCGGAGTTCGTGTGCCAGGAGCGCGATGAACTCGTCCTTCCGGCGGTCGGCCTCGAGCAGCGCCTGTTCGAGTCGCTCACGTGACGCGTTCTCGAGTTGAAGCGTGCGAATGGCCTGCGCGAGTTCCGTGTTCGCCGTCTCGAGGACGGAGTTCAGCTTCTGCAGCTCGGTGGCCCGCTCCGTCTGCAGATTGTTGTTCGCGACCGAGAGCTCGTCGTTCGCCCGCGCGAGGCTCACGTTGAGCTCCTGCAGCTCGCGGCGCTTGCGGTGGAGCTCGACGAGCACGGCGATCTTGCTGCGCA
>JANLUN010000326.1:0-1424 GCA_031363505.1 Planctomycetota bacterium
GCGTGTGGCCGCGTTCGGCTGCGGGGCCCCGCCCCTCAGGGCCCGCCCACGGCGCCGCGGCGCCGTTTTCAGCTGAGCGACCAGCTCGCTCGAAAGCGTGCCCCCGTCGTCGTAGATCGCCACGTCTCGATTGGAGCGGGACTTCAAGTCCTTCACCTGCGCACGCCCGGACTTCCACTCGTTCTCGCCGACGACGAGCGCGATCTCAAAGCCGCGCCTGTCCGCGTAACGCAGCTGGGCGTCCAGCTTCTTCGGCTCGGGGAAGAGTTCGACGCCGATCCCCGCCGCACGGAGATCGGCGGCGAGCTTCAAGTACGAGTGCAATCGGCTGGCATCGAAGTACGGCAGGAACACGCTCGCGCCGGTGCGGCGCTTCTCGATCATCCCGAGTTCTTCCATCGCGGCGAGCAATCGATCGAGTCCGAGCGATGCACCGATGCCGGGCAGACGTTGCTTGGTGTAGAGCTGCGCGAGATCGTCGTAGCGACCGCCCGAGCAGACGCTGCCGATGCCGGCGAGATCGCGCAAAGTCGTCTCCAACACGGTTCCTGTGTAGTAGTCGAGACCGCGCGCGATCGATAGATCGATCCGCAGCGTCGGCTCGATCACGCCGACGGAACGAGCAGCGCGAACGACTTCGGTCAGCTCCGACAGACCACGCTTGCCGACATCATCGAGCTGCGATCGCTCGAGCTGCGCCAGGACCTCGTCGGACGTGCCCTGGACCATGACCGCATCGAGAATCCGATTCGCGTCCGCGGAAGCGACACCGAGCTTCGTCAAGAGCTCCGCGTGCACGCCTTCGCGCCCGATCTTGTCCAGCTTGTCGAGCACGCGCAGCACGTTCGCGAGCGACGCGTCGACACCCAGCTGCGCGATCAAGCCTTGGAGCACTTTGCGATTGTTCACGCGGATCGTGAACGCGGACGACTCGAACCCGAGTTGACGCATCAAGTCGTGCGCGACGAGCACGGTCTCGATGTCCGACGCGATGCTCTCGCTACCGATCGTGTCGAAATCGCACTGCATGAACTCGCGATAGCGGCCGCGTTGCGTGTTCTCGCCGCGCCACACGGTCGCGATGTGATAGCGCTTGAACGGTACGCCCAGCTCACCGATGTGCTGAGCCACGAACCGCGCCAGCGGCACCGTCAGATCGAAACGCAGCGCGACCTTCCGTCCGCCGTGGTCCTCGAAACGGTAGAGCTGTTTGTCTGTTTCGGTCCCGCCCTTGCCGGTCAGAATCTCCTCGTATTCCAGCGCCGGCGTGTCGATCGGGCTGAAGCCGTACGAGCGATAGACGCGCCGCGCCGTGTCGATCAGCCACTCGCGCGGGATCATCGCGTCGGGGAGATAGTCGCGGAATCCCTTCAGCGTGCGCGGTTCGATGAGTGCCATGCGCGGATGCTAGTGCAAAGGCGCGC
>JANLUN010000285.1:0-13068 GCA_031363505.1 Planctomycetota bacterium
GAATCGAGCGCGCGCTCGCGCCTCAGAACTTGCGACTCTTCTGCAGCACGTCGTCGAGCGTGTTGACCGTCGCATCGCGGTCCGTGTCGGAGAGATCCAGAATCTCCTGCAGCGCGATCCCGATGTGCGGGATGTACTTCTCGATGTAGCTGCGCTTGTCGAACTCCGCGCGCAGCCGCTTGCCTTTCCTTATATACGCGCCCAGCTTGCGGCCGGCGTCCTGCAATCCCAGGCGGATCTCCTTCGCGATCTCCGGGTAGCTCGCGATCGCTTCCTTCGATTCGGAAGTGAAGGGAACCCACACGCTCGCGATGTGAACCATCACGGCCATCGGGCCGTTGGGGAGCGCGCCCTTCGGATGTTGCAGGCCGTACGCGCGCCAGTTCGTCTGGATCACGCTCTTCGTGATCGCGCACGCAGATTGTTGGTGAAGGAGCGGAACTCGGTTCGCGCAGCGCAGCACGCGGATCGGTTCGTCCGCGTTGCCGACGAGATCCTCGGTCGCGATCACGGCCTTCGCTGACTTCTTGATGCGACCTTCCTCGGTCATCTCGAGCCCGACGCCGCCCGGCTTGCCGTACGCGATGCCGACTTCGATCTGGAACGGGTTGCCGCGGTACACCGACGGCGGTCGCGTGATCGCGACGTAGAAGTCGGCTTCGAGTTCCTTCTTCAAACCCGCGAGCACGAGCTCTTCGCCGATGGGGGAGATGCAGTCCGTGCTCGGCGAGCTGATCTTCGACTTCTGGATCGCGTCGTGCAGCGCGGCCGCTTCCTCGCGCGCGATTCTCGTCGGATACGCCTTCTCCGACACCTTGGCGAGATGACAGATGTCCTTCGCGACCTTGTTGCCGACGCGCGAGAACTCCTCTTGCAAGAATCCCGACAGCGAGCGGGACGTCGTCTCCTTCAGCATCGCGATCAAGCGACCGAGCTCGACGCCGTGCGGGTGCGGCTTGATCTCGACGGTCGCGGGCGGGAGCGTCTTCGTGCCGCGCTCGTACGTGATCTTCTCGCCGCCTGGATCGGTGTAGTGGATCGTGACGTGCGGGTTCGCGATCGCCGTCTGCTTCAAGTACATGTCGACCGAGCGCAGACCCTTCTGATACTTGGCCTCCATCTCGATCTCGACGCGCGTGCCGTGCTCTTTCGGCCAGTCGACGACCTTGCTGTCGTGGATGTCGGGCTTGTTGCGCGCGGTGTCGATCGACAGCAAGAACTCGTGCGTGTCGGCTTTCTTGCCGGTGCGCGAGAGGATGCGCACGGGCTTGCCCGTCGTGAGCTGGCCGTACATGCCGGCCGCGCTGATGCCGATGCCTTGCTGACCGCGGCTCTGCGACAGCTTGTGGAACTTCGAGCCGTAGAGAAGTTTGCCGAAGACCTTCCCGATCTGGTCGTAGACGATGCCGGGTCCGTTGTCCTCGACCGCCATGCGGAAGTGGTTCTCACCGACCGGCGTGAGCTCGACGATGATCTCGGGCAGGATGCCGGCTTCCTCGCACGCGTCGAGTGAATTGTCGACGGCTTCCTTCACCGCAGTGAGGAGCGCTTTCAGCGGCGAGTCGAAACCGAGCAGGTGCCTGTTCTTCGTGAAGAACTCGGCGACGGAGATCTCGCGCTGACGCGTCGCCATCTCCTGCGCCGTCGAGCGGCGCGCGGGCTGGCCGTTCTTCGGCACGGATTCTTCCTGCTCGACGGACTCCCCCGCCACGACGGGCGCAGGCGCAGCGCTCTTGCGGGCGCGTTTCTCTACCGCGGGCGGATCGAACAGCGTCGGAGTCGTCTCGGCTTCTTTGGTCTTCGTCACAGGTGCGCCCCTCGCGCGCGGCGTGTATCTACGGGCCCTTCGCGAGCATTGCAACCAGCTCCCACAGCACGGCTCCGATCACGAAGACCGGTGGCGCGCTCGAGAGACAACCGAGCGCGAGGAAGCGCTTCTGCAGCGAGCCCGCGCAGCTCGGACACACGCGCGGCGTCGGACGCGGCAGCGCACCCTTGCAGTGCGGGCACCGATCGGTTTCGAGCAGTCTAGGAGACATTCTGCGTCGCCCCGGCGATTGCGATCGGCGACAAACTCCTCTCGCACATCCCGATCGCGGCGGCCTCGTCGCGGAATCGGTAGAGCGCGCGCCCGAAGTCCGGCCCGGGCTCGTAGCGGCACTCTTGCGTCAAGTATTTGCGGCACGCGTGCAGCGGCAACTTCCACTCACGGCTCGCACGCGACGCGAGCTCCTCGATCTGCGCCATGCCGCGCGCTCGCGCGTCGCCGAATGCGGCGAGGTGCGACGGCTCGAGCACGACTCCCGGTCGCACGATCCACGCCGCGAAGATGAACGGCAACTGCGTGCGCTCGAACCACGCCTCCGCCGGATTGAACGCGGGCGGCGCGTTCGCCGCGAGCGTCTGCCGCAGGGCGGGATCGCCGATCGCGAGCCACGCGTCGGTGGGGGCTTCCTTCGGATCGGTGCCGGGGAGCACGTCGACGAATCGCACCGGCGGACGCAGCAGGATCTGCACGAGCGTCGCCGCGGTTCGACTGGCGGGATCGAGCGCGACGCTCGTCACTTCGCTGATGGGACGGCGCAGAAACACCTGCACGCTGCCGACGAACCCCGCGGCGCATACGGCGAGTCCGTCTAGGTAGCGGTATCCCGGCCGGCGAAATAGTTCGATCGAGCTGACCAGTGCGACGTCGAGCATCCCGGCGCGCAGCGCGGTGACGAGGTCCGAAGGGACCTTGCGCACGAGCTCGATCCCCGCCGCGTCCTCGAGTCCGCAATCGAGCGGGCGTCCGACGAGGTACGGCACCGTTCCAACGCGCAGCTTCCGGGTTCGCATCCGCGCGAGTGTAGCAGTCGCCGGCGCAGGGTGCGTGATAGGCTGACGCGCCCTCGCCAGTGCAGTAGAACGCTCGGCATCACAACCATGTCCTTCCTCCTATCCGTCCTCCATTGTCTCGCCGTCACGTCACCGTTTGTCCCGGCTGCGGCGCAAACGGGCGGCGACGGACCGCTCGTCGAAACCGCTTCCATCCAGTTGGGAGTCGATGGCCGCATCGATCACCTCGCCATCGATGTGAAGCGCGAGCGACTCTTCGTCGCGGCGTTCGGCAACAACTCCGTGGAGGTCATCGACCTCAAACAGAAGCGAGTCTTCAAGAGCATTCACGAGCTCAAGCAGCCGCAAGGCATCCTGTACCTCGACGACATCGACCGCATGGTGGTTTCGTGCGGCGCCAGTGAATCGTGTGAGGTGTACGACGGCGACACGCTGGAAAAACTGGCGAGCGTCGAAGTCGGCGAGGGCCCCGACAATCTGCGGTACGACCCGCGCACGCAGCGCGTGTACGTGGCGTACGGCGACGGTGCGCTCGGAATCATCGATGCGAAGACATGGAAGCTCGAGGGCAGCATCGCGCTTCAGGGACATCCCGAAGGATTTCAACTGGACCCCGAGGGCAAGCTCGCCTTCGTCAACGTGCCGCCCTCGGCACAGTTCGCCGTGATCGACCTCGACGCACGAAAAGTCGTCACGACGTGGGCGGTCGGCGAGGCGCACAAGAACTATCCGATGGCGCTGATCCCGCAGTCGATGGGGCAAGCTTCCGATTCGCTGCTGCTCATGGGCTGTCGTTCGCCTGCGAAGCTCGTCTTGCGTTGGGCCGCGAGCGGGAAACCGGCCGGAGTCGTGGATCTCTCGGACGACGTCGACGATCTCGCTGTCGACGTGAAGCGTCGACGCGTGTACGCCTCGTGCGGTGAGGGCCGCATCGACGTGTTCTCCGTCGACGAGAAGCTCGCGGTGAAACGGATCGAGCGGGTCGTCTCCGCGCCGGGCGCGCGGACATGTCTATACGTGCCCGAGCGGAATGAGCTCTTCGTCGCGATCCCGATTCGACCGCCGCAGCGCTCCGAGATCCGCGTGTTCGCGGCCCACGATTGAGTGTAGCGGATAGACTGTCTCTTCCAATGCGCTTCGTTCCCTCGACGATCGCTGCGCTGTGCGCGTGCGCTCCCTTCGCAGCGGCCCAGAATTGCTCGCAGAGTTCCGTCGGTTTGATCCCGCTCGATCAATTGGGCGCGAGCTCGTACCAAGGATTCCAAGGTGGGCTCTACCCCGCAGGGACGAACGCGATCCCGGAGGAGCACCGGATCGACGGTCTGGGGCAAGCGACGCAGGTCGTGCCGCGCAATGCGCTCGGGCAACCGGCTGCGAACGGCAAGATTGTGCTGCTCTCGATCGGCATGTCGAACTGCACGCAGGAGTTCTCGCGCTTCATCCCGATCGCGAACGCCGATCCGCTGAAGAACCCGCGCGTGCAGCCCGTCGACGGCGCGCAGGGCGGACAGACCGCAGCGATCATCCAGAACCCCAGCGCCAACTTCTGGACGGTCGTCGATCAGCGTCTCGCGCAAGCCAATGCAACGCGCGAGCAAGTGCAGGTCATCTGGTTCAAGGACGCAGACGCGAGCCCGAACAACGGCTTTCCTGCGTACGCGCAAACCCTGAAGAACGAGTTCGTCGCGATCATGCAGGTGATCCACGACAAGTTTCCGAACGCGCGGCTGTGCTACCTGGCATCGCGCATCTACGCCGGCTACGCGACGTCGTCGCTCAATCCCGAGCCGTACGCGTACGAGCAGGCTTTCTCGGTCAAGTGGACCATCGAGGATCAGATCGCGGGGGCGGCGGCGCTCAACTTCGATTCCGCACGCGGTCCGGTCGAAGCGCCGTGGCTGGCGTGGGGAACGTACAACTGGGCCGATGGATTGACTGCCGGCTCTGATGGTCTGACGTGGGCGTGCTCCGACTTCAGCACGAGCGACGGAACGCACCCGTCGCTCGCGGGAGCGATCAAGGTCGCGAACCGGCTCGCGAGCTTCCTGCGCGCTGAGCCGACCGCGGCGAGCTGGTATCTCGCGTCGCCGCCGCCCGCGACCTTCGGCCAAGGCATGGTGACCGCGCTCGGCACGACCGCGATGCTGTCCTGGACCGGCACGTCGAGCCTCGCCGCGAATAATTTCTCGCTCACGATCTCCGGCGCAGCTCCGGGCGGCATCGGCGTCGTGTTCGCGAGCTCGAGCGTCGATCGGACCCCGTTCTTGAGCGGATTCTGGTACGTGGGCGCGCCGCGCGTGCGGCTACGCGTCGGCGGTCTCGACTCGGCGGGCGCAAGTCGACTGCCGATCGCGATCGACGCCGGCGACGTCGGTGCAACTCGCTTCTACCAAGGCTATTTCCGGTCGGGCGCGCTCTCGCATTCCGCGCCGGTCGTACCCGCGGGCACGGTGCTCACCGACGCGCTGCGCGTCGTGTTCACGCCGTAATCCGAAACTGGCAGGTGTCGAATAGTCGCACGCACCTCGCGTAGTCGCCGCGCCAACTCATGAATCCCTTCCCGCTGCTCAACGCACTCCTGGGCGCGCGCTCCAAGCGGCATCGCCGCGCGTCGCGTTTCCTCGTCGGGAGCCCCGGCTCGTTCCTGAACACGAGCACGCTGCTGACCGCGGCGGGTCTCGCCGTCGGCGCGTACGAGATCTACCGTAGCCAACGCGGCGGCTCGAGCTCGACCACGACGGTCCTCGGGAACAATCCGCCTCCGGTCTCGACGACGACCGTCGTTCCGGGCGTGCCGCCCGTGCCGACTCCGCAGAACGAAGCCGCCGCGCGCGAGCGGCTCGTGCGCCTCTCGATGTCGGCCGCGCGGGCGGACGGGACGCTCGGCGAGGAGGAGTACGCGAAGATCATCGCGGCGGCGCGCGAGGTCGGCCTCGAGCCGCTCGTCACCGCCGAGTTCGGCAAGCCGCGCACGCTGGCGGAGATCGTCTCCGGCGTGCGTGATCCGAAGGAGAAGACGGATCTCTACGTCCTCGCGTTCACGATCGTGCGCGCGGACGAAGACGTGGTCGGTGCCGAACGCGTGTACCTCGCGCAGCTCGCGAACGCACTCGGACTCGATCCCGCGGCCGTGGCGCGCCTCGAGAAGGAAACCGCCGACCGCATCGATCACGCCGACTAGAGGAGGACGCCCATGCAAGACTCACGCGAATGGTTCATGGCGATCGGCGGACACCAAGTCGGGCCTGTTAGCTCCGACGACATCGTCTCGAACTTGAAGAACGGCAGCGCGGAGGCAACGACGCTCGTCTTCACCGCCGGGATGAAGAACTGGACGCCGATCAAGGACGTGCCCGAGTTCGCCTCGCACTTGCGCGCCAGCGCGCACATGAAAATGCCGGCCGTACCCGGCCGGCAGGCGCACGACATCGACTTCCAGGTGCATGGCGCGGAGATGCAGTTCGTCGAGGTCGAGCTCGACCCGGGCGAATCCGCCGTCGCTGAAGCCGGCACGATGATGTACATGACGTCGGGGATCGAGATGGAGACGATCTTCGGCGACGGCAGCCATAGTGCGTCGAAGGGATTCCTCGGATCGCTCGTCGGCGCGGGCAAGCGCTTGCTCACCGGCGAGAGCCTCTTCATGACGGTGTTCCACAATCAATCGCGCGCGGGCAAGGAGCGCATCGCGTTCGCCGCGCCGTACGCCGGAAAAATCCTCCCGATGGATCTCGCTACGCTCGGGGGTGAACTGATCTGTCAGAAGGACTCGTTCCTGTGCGCCGCGCGCGGCGTGAGCGTCGGCATCGCGTTTCAGAAGCGACTCGGCGTGGGTCTCTTCGGCGGCGAAGGCTTCATCATGCAGCGCTTGCAGGGCGACGGACTGTGCTTCGTCCACGCCGGCGGAACGGTGCACGCGGTCGAGCTCGCGCCGGGCGAGAAGCTGCGCGTCGATACCGGCTGCCTCGTCGCGATGCAGCCGTCGGTCGGCTACGACATCCAGTACGTCGGCAAGATCAAGACGGCGCTGTTCGGCGGCGAGGGATTGTTCTTCGTGAGCCTCACTGGTCCGGGTCGCGTGTGGCTGCAGTCGCTCCCGCTGTCGCGACTCGCGGGCCGCATCATGAAGGCTGCGAGCGGCCCGCGTCGCGAAGAGGGCTCCGTGCTCGACCGCGCGTTCGGCCTCGGCAACTTGCTCGACGGCGACCGCTAACGGACGTGATTGCGTGCACCCCGCGATCTTCGATCCGGTAGCATTCGACGACCACGCGCTGCTCGACAGCGGCGGGGGAGAGAAGCTCGAGCGCTACGGACCCGTCGTGCTGCGCCGGCCGGATCCGCAAGCCGTGTGGACGCGCGCGCTCGACGCGTCGCACTGGGAGCGCGCGGACCTGACGTTCGTGCGCGAGTCCGATCGCGGCGGCCGATGGGAAGCGCGCCGCGGAGCGCACGCGGCCGCGCTGGGGCATGAGCCGCAGTGGACGATCTCGTTCGCGGAGGCCCGGTTCATCGTCCGCCCGACGCCTTTCAAACATGTCGGCGTGTTTCCCGAGCAAGCGCCGAACTGGGTCGCCGTGTCGCGCGCGGCGCGTTCGCTCGCGGAACGCCCGCGACTCTTGAACCTCTTCGGGTACACCGGCGTCGCGAGCATTCTGGCCGCGCAGGCCGGCTGCGAGGTGACGCACGTCGACGCGTCGAAGACGTCGATCGCGTGGACGCGCGAGAACGCACAGGCCTCGGGTCTCGCACCGGATGCACTTCGAATCGTGCTCGACGACGCGCTCGCGTACGTGCGACGTGAGGCACGACGCAACGCACGCTATCACGTCGTTCTATTGGACCCGCCGCATTACGGTCGCGGTCCAAAAGGGGAGAAGTGGCAGTTCGAGGACGGGGTCGCGCCGCTCGTCGCCGCCGTGCGCGAGATCCTCGACGAGCGCGCGCTCGTGGTCCTCTCGACGTACGCGATCGGCTGCACGCCGCTCACGCTCGCGAACTTGCTCGGCGAAATCGGACCGGGCGAGATCGAAGCGGGTGAGCTCGCGCTCGCGTCGGCGACCGGACGAGCGCTTCCTGCCGGGTTCTGCGCGCGCTGGAGTCGCGGCTTCGATGCGTCGGTGCTCTACCGATGAGCTCCGCGTTCGGGATCCTGTACTCGGACAATCACTTGATCGCGGTCGACAAGCCCGCCGGCGTTCCGACCGTGCCGGATTCGACGGGCGCGGAGAGCTTGTTCGATCTCGTGCGCTCGTGGATCGAGACGGAGTTCAAGAAACCCGGTCGCGCGTTCGTCGGCGTCGTGCACCGACTCGATCGACCGGTCTCGGGCGTCGTCGTGTTCGCGCGCACGAGCAAGGCCGCGGGCCGGTTGTCCGAAGCGATCCGCGAGCACCGCGTGCGCAAGGTCTACTGGGGCGTCGGTCTCGGCGAGCCGCCGTCGACGAGCGGCGAGCTCACGCAGTGGCTTTCGAAGGACACCGAAAAGAACCTGGTGTCCGCGTTCGACCGCGAGCGCGCCGGTGCGAAGCGCGCGACGACGCGCTGGCGTGTGCTCGCGCGGCGCGGCGGGCGGACGCTCTACGAGTTCGAGCCGCTGACCGGCCGCGCGCATCAACTGCGCGTCTGCGCGGCGACGCTCGGAACGCCGCTCGCCGGCGACCGGCGCTACGGTGCGCGGGACCGGCTCGACGACCGGTCGATCGCGTTGCACGCGAAACGGCTGGAGCTCGAGCACCCCACGCGCAAGGAGCCGCTCGCGTTCGACTGCCCGCCACCGGCGCGCGAGGTGTGGACGGCGTTTCAGGGCGATGGGCCGCGCGCTCGTCAGGGCTCTCCGGAACTTTTGTAGCGAGCCGCGCGTCGACGATTCGCGTTCACCTGTAAGCTGGGAACCACTCCATCCTTCGTCTCGACCCACGGCCCCCCCCCGCGGATCCCCATGCGCAATTTCTCGCTCCGTCGTTTCCTCCTCGGTACCGCGACCGCCCTCGCTGCCGCACCGCTGTGTGCGCAGGAATGCGTCTACCCGACGACGCCGAACGCGATCGTCGTGAGGCAACCGGACGGTCGCGAGGTCTCGCTCCACTTCCGCGGCAAGCCGCCGCAGACCTGGTACGAGGATGAGCTCGGACTGCCCGTGCTCTCGACGGAGTCCGGATACGTGTACGCACGCGAGGTTCCGGGCGGTCTGCTCGAGCCGACGCAGTGGCCGGTCGGAAGCGTCGAGCCGCGGCGCGTCGGCATCACGGCGCACGTCCATCGTCCCGCGCCCGCTCCCGTGAGCGCGAAGTCGCAGTCCCCGAGCGCCGGGCCGCGCGGAAACTTCGCGCTCGGCAGCGGCTCGGTGAAGAACCTCGTCGTGTTGCTGCGCTTCTCGAATCACGGCCCGTCCGGTCAGAACCGCACGCTGCCGAGCACGAGCGACGTCGACACCATCATGAACGCGGTCGGCGGAGATCCGACGCTCGCGCCGAGCGGGAGCGTGCGCGATCACTACCTCGAGAACTCGTACGGCCAGTTCACCATCGACTCGGTCGCAACGGGTTGGCTCAACCTGCCGAACTCCGAGGGGTACTACACCAACAACAACTCGGGTCTCACCACGCTGACGTGGGAGCTGATCACGGACGGACTCGATCTCGCCGACGCGACCATCGACTTCAGCGAGTACGACCAAGACGGCGACGGCTGGGTCGACGCGATCACGTTCCTGCACTCGGGGTACGGCGCGGAATGGGGCGGTACGGATCAGTACGGAACGAACTACGTCAACCGCATGTGGTCGCACAAGTGGGAGATCCCGGTGTGGACCTCCGCCGAGGGCATCAAGGTCGCCGAGTACAACATCTCGCCGGGTCTATGGGGGACATCGGGATCCGCGCCTGGTCGCATCGGCGTCGTGTGTCACGAGCTCGGTCACTTCTTCGGCTTGCCCGATCTCTACGACACCGACGGATCGAGCGAAGGCGCGGGCAACTGGTGTCTGATGGCCGCCGGCGCGTGGGGCTTCGGCGGCTCGCAGCAGTATCCGTCGCACATGTCCGCGTGGGCGAAGGTCTTCCTCGGTTGGGTGACGCCGACGACGATCCTGCCCGGAGCGCAGAGCTTGCCTCAAGTCGAATTGACGCCGACGGTGCTGCGGATCGACAGCGGTTATCCGCCGGGCGAGCACCTGCTGATCGAGAACCGCCAAGCGACGGGCTTCGATCTCATGATTCCGCAGAGCGGGATCGCCGTGTGGCACATCGACTCGGGCAAGGGGAGTCTCGGCGCCAACTCGCCGAACAACGACGAGGGCTATCCGGGCCAATCGGGTTGGCCGGGCAACGCCAACCACTACCGCAACGCGCTCCTGCAGGCCGACGCCAACTTCAACTTGGAGAACGACGACAACCGCGGCGACTCCGGCGACGTGTACCGCTCCGGCGGAGTGACGACGCTCGACAACGCGACGACGCCGAACACGAACGCCTACCAGAACGGCACGATCGTCACGAACAACAACCGCCTGCAGGGCATCAGCGCGACGGGCGCGACGATGACCTTCACGTACGCGAACAGCGCGGCGCCGACGATCACGACGACGACGGCACCGGACGGGGTCGAGGGCGCGCCGTATTCGCTCGCGCTCGCGTCGAGCGGCGGCACGAACCCGAAGACCTGGATGGAGTCCCTTGACGATCCGCAGTACGACCTCGTCGACCTGGGCACGGCGGCGTTCACGCTCGGCGGCACCGCGCAGAACTGGACCGACGACGAGAACGTGTGGACGCTGACTTTGCCGTTCGCGTTCCCGTACTACGAGCGCAGCTACACGAAGGTGTACGTCAGCTCGAACGGCTTCATCGATCTCGCAATGACGGAAGCCGAGCCCTACAACCGCTGGGACTGGCTGCGCGGCAACCTGCGCATCGCGGCGCTGTGGGACGATCTCACGACCAACGACCCGGGCGGCAACATCTTCGTCGACAACACGGTGACCGGTCGCACGCGCATCCGCTGGGCCGCGGAGGAGTTCAACTCCGGCGCGCCCTGCAACTTTGCGATCTCGCTCTTCTCGAACGGACAGATCCGCTTCGAGTACGGGAACGGCAACACGAGCCTCTCGCCGACGGTGGGCATCTCGCGCAGCTACGGCGGCGACTTCATCATCCCGCCCTCGCACGACGGACAGGCGACGCTCACGAACGCGAGTCGGCTGCAGTTCACGCTGACCGGCTCGCAACTTCCGCCGGGCCTCTCGCTCTCGTCCGCGGGCGTGATCAGTGGAACGCCCACGCAAGCGGGGACGTTCACGCCGCGCTTCCGCGTGACCGACAACGCGTTCCGCTACCACCACCGCCAATTGACGATTCAGATCTCGCCGGACTGCAACGGCAACAGCGTCGCCGATGCCATCGACATCTCGAGCGCCACGAGCGCCGACTGCGACCAAAACGCGGTGCCCGACGAGTGCGATCCCGATCTGAACTTCAACGGGATTCCCGACGCGTGCGAGCTCAACGTCATTGCGTACTGCTTCGGCGACGGGAGCAGCGGCTCGTGCCCGTGCGGCGATCTGGTTCCCAACGCGGACGGGTGTCCCAACTCACTCGGCGCCGGCGCGAACCTGTCGGCCGTGGGCGGAGGACCGAACGAGCTCGTGCTCCACTGCACCCAGGTGCTTCCGAACCAACTGTGCGTGTTGCTGCAGTCGTCGTCGAGCGTGGTTCCTGGAGTGATCGTCGGCGACGGCCTCGGATGCCTCGGCGCGACGCCGCCGCTTTCGCAGAAGCGGATGTCCAGCGCGTCCGGCACGGTGAGGTTCAGCGTGCACGGCAACGCTCCGGGTCAAGTGCTCTACTACCAAGTGAACTATCGCGACACGGCGAGCTTCTGCCTCCCGGCGATCACCAACCGGACGAACGCGCTCGAAGTGCACTGGTGAGAACCGCGGGCTAGTCGCGCCGCTCCGCATCGGTTTTTCGTTCGCGAGCCTCTTCTCGTTCGCGCTCCTTCTCGTCGTCATGCACCGTCGGCTCGTCGATCGTGCCGATGTACGGCACTCGACCGAGGTTCCAATCGATCGAGAGACGTCGACCGATCCCTTCCGCGACGTCCATGCCGTAGATCAGTTCGGTCAGGTACAGCGCGACGTCGTACGAGCGCACGCCGCCTTGCGACGTGATGACGCGCCCGCTCTGCACGAAGCTCACCTCGGTCTGCACGTCGAGCTCCGGAAAGCGCCGTTTCAGCTCGGCTGCATCGCTCGGGGATGTCGTGCAGGAGTGGTCCGTGAGGACTCCCGCGCGCGCCAGCACGAACGCGGCGCACTCGAGCGCCACGACGTAGCGGGCACGCTGCGCCCGCTCGCGGACGAACTCCAGCAACTCGCGGTCGTCGCCGTCCGTGCCGCGACTCTGCACCGTGCCCGGGAGCACCAGGATGTCGATGCGCGGCGCGCTGGCGTAATCGTGATCGGGGATCAGGCGTAGCCCGCCGAACGATTCGACCGGCGCCTTCGTGCGGGCGACCGTGAAGACGGTCATGCCCTGGCGCGCGTGCGCTTTCGAATGTCCGAAGACGCCGCACGGAACCATCAGCTCGGTGTCGTACACACCGTTCTCGACCGCGATGCCGACGAAGATCGGTTCGCTGGGCGAGAGTGGTTGGCGCGCGCGTTCTCGCGCTTCCTCGCCGGCGGGTCCGCGCTCGTACGCGGTTTCGTGCTCGGGCGCCGCACATCCGCCGACGGAGAGAGCGACGAGGATCGCCGCGGGAGCGTTCCCCCGCAGACGCTCGAACGAAGCGAGCGCGGCGGCTACAAACGACGTCTGCATGCAGGACTCCAGTCGAGGCTTCGTGTTGATCCAAGAGGAAGGCACGCTTCCGATCAAGGCTTGGATCCGCGGCGTTCCACTCGAGGACGTCGCGCGCGCACAGCTCCTGAACCTCGCACGACTGCCGTTCGTGTACAAGTGGGTGGCGGCGATGCCCGACGCGCATTGGGGCATCGGCGCGACCGTCGGCAGCGTGTTCGCGACGCGCGGCGCGATCGTGCCGGCCGCGGTCGGCGTCGACATCGGCTGCGGGATGATCGCGCAGCGCACGACGCTTACGGCCAGCGATCTGCCGGACAACCTGAAGGGCGTGCGTCGAGCAATCGAGCGCGCCGTGCCGCACGGCCGCACGGATCAAGGCGGCAAGAACGATCGCGGCGCGTGGAAGAACGTCGCCCTGCGCGCGGTGCGC
>JANLUN010000291.1:0-2875 GCA_031363505.1 Planctomycetota bacterium
CGCCAGAGGTCCGTCGGGATCCCAGGTGAGACGCGATCACTTATGGAAGCTGGCCAAGGTCCTCGAGGGCCTGGGCCTAGTGGTCGTCCTGGTGGGGGTGTTCTGGAGCATCGGCTTGGGCCTCCAGGACCGCGGCTTGGAGTCGATGGGGCTCGAGTTCCAGGGTCTGATGATCGGAGGCGGCTTGTTCTTGCTCGGATGGCTGATCGAGCGGGCGAGCGGGACGCGCTGAGCCGCGTCAAAACTGCACGGTTGTGCGAAGTGCAGGCGAACTTCCGGCTGTCCGGCTCCGTCGATGGAACGCCCGCATGGATGGTCTCAAGGAAAGCCCGGATAGCCCCTCCTCGCGGAAAGCGCTTTCACGTTATAGTTGGAGGATCTTGGGAGCGCGCGGAACCCGTGGGGACCGGGCGCGTGCCCCCTCGCTCTCGTAGGAAAACCCTCGGGTGACCTCCCCGCCGGCGGCCAACCCCCACACCCATCGACACCTCATGTCACAGCACACACATCTAAAGATCACGGCACAGGTCGCGCTCGGTCTCGTCGCGCTCTGCGCGGGTGCGAGTGCACAGCAACTGCTGCGCAACACAACCGACATCCCGGGTTCAACCGGTCTCACGGAAAACGTGGACTTCGGCGACGTCGACAACGACGGCGACTGGGATGCGCTCTTCGGTAACGGCGGCGACACTTCGCAACAGCAGGACGTGCTGTGGACCAACAACGGCGGCGTCCAAGCCGGCGTGGTGGGCGTCTTCACCAACGTTACGGCCACGCAGTTGCCGGCCGTGCTCGATCAGACGCGCGACGTCGAGTTCGTCGACTTCGACAACGACGGCGACATCGATGCGTACATCTCGAACACGTCGCAGATCATCCCGCAGACGAACCGCTGGTGGCGCAACAATGGCCCGGGCATCGGAACGATCGGATTCTTCGTCGACGAGACGGCCGCGCGTTGGTCCGGACTCGGCGGCGCGGGTTCCTCGATCGGGCCCGGCCTTCTGGTCGGCGGCGGCTTCCAGGACTGGTCGTGCGACTGCGACTTCGGCGACCTCGACAACGACGGTGACCTCGACCTCGTGCACTCGAGCTACGGCGGCGCCTTCGGCGGCCAAGTGCCGACGCGCCTCTTCCTGAACAACGGCGCGGGCGTGTTCTCCGAGTTCAACCCGTCCGGCTTCCAAATCCCGTCGCAGAACATCGTCAACGGCAACCCCGGCATCTGGTGCCAGGGCACGCAGTCGACCAACACGACGAACTCGACCGGCGTGAACTGCGACGTCGCGTCGAGCGCGCTCGACATCGACGTCGGCGACATCGACGGCGACCTCGACCTCGACATCCTGCACGGTGCCCGTCAGGAACTGCCGCGCATGTTCCAGAACCGCCTCCAAGAACAAGGCTCACTCGCCTTCCGTGACGTCACGGGCGCCGTGTTCCCCGCCGGCTACTCGGTCGGCGACGGCCACTACGAGCAGGAAATGGGCGACATGGACGGCGACGGCGACTGGGACATCTACGGTCTCAACTGGCAGGTCTCCGGCGGCTTCAACGACGTCGTCATGAAGAACAACGCGGCTGGCGTCTACGGCAGCCTCGCGGTTTTGCCCGGCTCGGGCTCGGACGACAACGAAGGCGACTTCATCGACTACGACAACGACGGTGACCTCGACCTCTTCATCGCCAACTTCTCGGGCCAAGACCGGATGTACAACAACAACGGGAGTGGCACCTACGCGTTCATCGCGACGAACGTCGCGATTCCGTCGGACGGCACGACGTCGCTCGACGCCGACATGGCGGACGTCGACAACGACGGCGACTCGGACATCTTCGTGGCGAACGACGCGAACCAGGCCGAGTGGTACCTGAAGAACGGGACTGCGGCGAACGACACGACCGCGCCGTCGATCGTCAACCTCGAGCAGGCGCCGAACCGCTTCGCGGGCCCGGCTCCGACGGTCGTTCGCGTGCACGTCTACGACAACGCGTCGTACTACAACACGTGGTATCACCCGACCTCGCTCAAATACACCGTGAACGCGGGCCCGGTCCAGACCGTCGTGATGCAGAGCTCGCAAGGGCAAGTGTTCCGCGGCCTGATCCCGGGCAACGTCGTGGGAACGATTGCGTACCACGTCGAGTCGCAGGATCAGTACGGCAACGCCGGCAGCTCGGTCACGAAGAACTACATCAGCAGCGACCCGGCTCCCGGCACTTCGTTCTGCTGGGGCGACGGCTCGTTGCCGACTCCGTGCCCGTGCGCCCTGCCGAACACCGTCCCGTCGCCGAGCGGCGCGGCCGGACACGGCTGTGCGAACACGTTCGATCTGGACGGTGCGATCCTGAGCGCGACCGGCACGCTCACGCCGGACACGATTCAATTCACTTGCGTCGTGGGCGGGAACTACGCCGCGTTCGCGCTCCTGCTGAAGGGCAACGCGTCGAATCCGACCGGCTCCGCGAATGCGGACGGCGTCCTCTGCGTCTCGGGAGCACTCCTTCGCTTCGGCGCGCACAACGCCGCAACGGGTGGCGCTCCGCTGGGTACGTGGACGTTGCCGAACACGATCCAGACGAACTCGATCTCTGCGGCGAGCCTGCAGACCCCGGGTGAGACGGCGTACTACCAGCTCTTCTACCGCAACGCCCAGCCGAACTTCTGCACGGCGGCGACGGCGAACTGGTCGAACGCCTACTCGCTGGCCTGGCCGTGATCTGAGTTGCTCTTCCTCGGGCTCGAAGCCCGAGGTGTGAAATGCACGAGGCGGGGGGCCATGATAGGGTCGCCGCCGCAATTAGTATTTGGTAGAAAGGCGTGCGCAGTGCGAGCGTCAGTACCCCGCGCCCCCCAACGAAGCACCGAGCGCGC
>JANLUN010000299.1:0-3857 GCA_031363505.1 Planctomycetota bacterium
AATGGTTGCGCGCAACCATTGCGTGGAAGTGAGAGGCTGGCTCCGTACCCGACGCAAATGCCCGAGCATCATTCATCTGGGCGCGGGTCAGTACCAGAAAAGCCAGAAGGCACCGCGCTTGCGGTGCCTTCTGTGATTAGCCGAGCTCCCGGGTTACCGGGCGGCTCGTCATGCGCTGACTACAGCCAGGTGACTTCCATACCGTTGGACCAGTTCGCGCCCCACGGGTTGCAGAAGTTCGGAGCAGCGTTGCGGTAGTACAGCTGGTAGTACGCCGTTTGACCCATGGTCTGAGCGGTCAACGTCGAGATCGGCGTCGGCATCAGCGCGTTCGGCAGCGTCCATTCGCCCGGCGCCGCACCGCCTGTCGCGGCGTAGTGAGCGCCGAAACGGACGATCGCACCGGAGACGCACAGCACGCCATCCGCGTTCTGCACGCCGTTCGGGTTCGTAGCATCGCCCTTCAGCATGATCGCGTACGCGGAGTAGTTTCCGCCCACGGTGACCGACAACTGCAGGGTATCCGGCGTGGTGGTACCGGAGGCCGACAGCTCAGCGCCGTTCAGGTCGAACGAGTTGGCGCAACCGTGGCCAACCGCACCGCTCGGCGACGGAACCGTGTTCGGCGCGACGCACGGGCAAGCGGTCGGAAGCGAGCCGTCGCCCCAGCAGAACGATGTGTAGACGTTCGCGACGCCGGGGACGTCACCTTGGATCACGATCGGGCCAAGGCCGGGGACCTTGAAGAGGCCCACGCTGATGTTGCCGACAACCGGCGGGACGTTCGCGTCGAAACGGAAGTTCATCGTCGTGGACCAGCGCAGCGCGTTGGCGCTCGCGTTCGCCGCGAACGAGTCGGTCGACCAGGTGATCGAGCCGCCGGATTCGGTGCTCGGCCAATCGGTGCCGTCGTAGTTGAGGTTTCCCGGGCCGTCGCCGTTGCGGTAGCCGACGTCGTGGTAGCCGACGTTCGTCAACACGGCGCCCGGCGCGACCGGCACCGAGAACGAGCGCGCCGAGTTGTCCGAGTTCATGTTGTACAGCGCGTACTCGTAGTGCCACGTGCCGTTGCCGTTGTCCGTGGTGCGGTAGGCAAGGACGTAGCGGCTGGCGCCCGAAGTTTCGGCACCGTTCGCCGTCACGAGCGTCACGGCCGGATCTTGAACCTTCCAGGCGTTCAGCGCTGCTTCTTGGCGAACCGTCGCGCCGCTGAAGCCGAACGAGCCTGCGCCGTTCCAGGTCACCGTCCTCCACGACATGTTGTTGTGGTTGTTGCCGGCAGCCGCGTCATCGGGCGTGACGTACATGCACTCGCCGAAGTACATCGTGCCGCCGCCCGTTTCCAGGTCGGCGGTGTCGACTTCGAGACGGCGCGCAACCGTGCCCGACCAGCTCGGGTTGGCCGGCGGATAGGTGAAGCCGCCCGTGCTGGCGTTGACTTGATGGCGCGGACCCAAGCCACCTTGTCCGCCGTTGCGCGACGAGGTGTACGGGTCGGAACAGCCGATGCCCAAGTGCGTGCCGTCCGTCGAGGAGCAGCCACAGCACAGGGTCTGGCTCAGCGCGAAGAAGCCGTGCTTCAGCCAGCTGCGGCCGACCTGCTCGAAGCGCGTCCATCCCGCCGGCTCGACCTTGTAGCGATACAGCGTTCCGCCGATCACAGGGTGCTGGTTCGTATTCTGGAACCAATTGAGCCACACGTTGCCCAAGTTGCAGGACGTCGTGCCCAGTGAGAGGGCCTCGGTCGACCCAACCGCGGTGTAGTTCGAAGGTCCGGTGATGTCGCCGACGATGACGTCGGGCCCGGTGCTGCTGCCGCAGGTGGCCTGGGCTTGCGCATCCACAGTGAGAGCGAGCGCTCCCACAATCGTTGTGCAGATGCTGAGCATCCGCTGCCATGTCTTGGTCATGTGCAAATCACCCTAATAGTTGGAGGACTGGATCCGCGGACGCGTCGCTCGCACCCGCGCTGGAGAGAGGTGAGACGAGAGTTCGGCCTCGATGGTCGAGTCACCAATGGTATCGCTGCTTCTGCGAATTGGTCAATTGAGCCCAATTCCTTAAGGAAGGGAGACGAATCCGCAACGAGCCGGGTTCCCTTTGCAGCTCGGAAGGCGGCATCGAAGCCCCGAATTGGAGTCGCGGCTGGTCCGGCACCGCTTTCCGGACCTCTGGATTTGAGCTAGAGCGCTGGAATCACGGAAACGGAGCAGTGGATCGCGCCCGACCTGCGCTGGCTCTCTCCGCAGAGAATCGGCACGACGCGGACACTCGGGCCGAGCGCCGCCTCGAAAGCAGCCTTCGCGGCCTGGTCCAGCGGGGTGTAGATCCCCCCGTACGCCGGCATCAAGTAGCGACCTCGGTCCTGAACGCCGTTCACGTAGTTGATGCCGCGGCTGCCATCGGAGAGGCTCGGCACCGGAAGGACCTTCCAGCCCAGCTGCTCGAGCGCGCGCACCAGTTCCATTCGGTCCGCATCGCGGCGAAGGAACGACCGCAGGTAGGCCGTCGTGTACGGGTCGAAGGGCAACTCGCCCGGGCCCACGACGTGCGCGGTAAGGATGTCGAGCGCGAGCAAGAAACGCTGGAGGCTACCCACGCCTGAGTCCGCGGGTCCCGCGCTGAAGGCCGCGGCGAACTCTTCCGGAAAGTGCCCGAACGTCTGAGACTGCGCTCCCAGACACGCCGCGATCGTCTCCATGAACGGATCGATCCGACCGTCGGCGAGATCGGCGCGAGCTTGCTGCGCGCGCTGGGTCTCGAGCTTGCCGTGGCGCGCGAGCGCGTCGATCCCGCAGTCCAAGATGATGCGGACGGCTGCGGCGGATTCGTTGACGAACGCGACGACGCCACCGGATTGGGGCGCGCCGGTTGAATCGGCCGAGTCGGCCACGTTCGATCGCACGGTGAGCTCGTAATCGATGTGGAACGAAACTGCCGGGAGCACGACGCAGCGGTCGACACCGAACTCGATGCGCAGCGCGTCGAACACTTGCTCGCGCGTCAGCCCGAGCGCGACGTTGCGATGAACTTCGGCCTCGCCGACGAGAAGGATCCGTTCGTTGCGCACGCGGTCGCTCACCGCGAGCAGGTTGCCCGCTTGAAAGAGCAGCGGTGACTGCACGACGTCCACGCCCGCGAGCGCGAGGCTCTCGATCAGAAACGTCTCGCCCGGCACGAAGACCGGCGCCTCCTCACCGCGGCTCGCGAATCGCGGCGCGAGCACGACGGGCTTGCCCGCCGAGTCGCTGCCCGCTTTGCCGTTGTCCTGCGCCCACTGCGCGACGGGCAGCGGTTCGGGAAGGACGATGAATCGCGCGGCCTCGGCCAGCGGCCAGGCGCGCGCCAGGTCTAGGAAAGCGTCGAGGTGCTTCTCTTCGATCGATGCGAGGAACGACGTACCGTCGAGCTCGCTCACCAGTTGTCGCGCGAGATCGAGCGAGCCACCGTCGCCTTCGCCGGACCAGTACGCGGGGTTGGCGATCTGAAGGCGCAGCGTGCCGATCGACTGCTCGCCGCCCTCGGTCGACACGCGGAAACCGGGCCGAGTCGCGGAGAACGTGAAGCTCCCGGCGCGGAGCTCCGTCGCGAGATCGCTCGCCGACCGGCCGTTCGCGAGCTCGCGCGCGATGCGAAGCACCGTCTTGGTCGCGACATCCTCGGGTTCGCCGGGGGTCGACTCGATTTCGAAGTACGCAAAGAGATCGACCGGCAACCCGATGTCGCGCAGGAGATTCAGGTCGACTCGCGGAAGGAACTGAGCCGGACCCAGCACTTCGACCGCCTGCGCCGTCGTCGACAAGAGTCCGTCGCGCGCGAGACGCTTCGCGACGAGCGTCGCCGCGCGCACGTTCGCG
>JANLUN010000331.1:0-1251 GCA_031363505.1 Planctomycetota bacterium
CAACAACCTGACAGAAAATAACCTGACGCCCGGCACCCTCTTCTCAGAGCGCGGCCTTCAGGAACGCTTTTGTGCGGGCGACGCATCCCGCGTCTGCCGGATACACGCTCGCGAGAAAGTGCGTGACGCCGGCGTCTCGAAGTCGCGCGATGCCGCCACGCAGTGTCGCCTCGTCGCCTACGATGCCGACATCGGCCGGATTGGCGGCGCCTTCGCGATCGAGCATCGCGCGATACGACGGCAGCTGGCCGTAGATTGCGAAGACCTTGTTCGCGACATCGCGGGCCGCCGCGGGATCCGTCGTCAGCGCGATCGGCAACGCGGCGATCACGCGCGGCGTCGGGCGACCCGCGTCCTTCGCGGCCTTGTTGATCGCCGGTACGGTGTGATCGGCGAGCGTCTTCGGGCCGGTCATCCAGGTGGCGGTGCCGTCGGCGAGTCGACCCGCGACTTCCAGCATCTTCGGACCGAGCGCCGCGACGACCACCGGCAGCGGCGTTCCGCCCGCGCAGTTCAGCGCGCCGTTCACGCGGTAGAGATCGCCGGAGAACGCGACTGGCTTGCCCTGCGCGAGCGGCATCAACACTTCGAGGTACTCGCGCATCTGCTTGGCCGGCTGCGCATACGAAAGCCCGAGCATGTTCTCGATCACGACCTTGTGTGACAGCCCGATGCCGAGCACGAAACGACCCTTGCACGCCGCTTGCGCGGTCAGCGCCTGCTGCGCGATCGCGAACGGGTGGCGCGGCGGCGTGGGCGTCACGCCGGTCGCCAGCTCGATGCGCTTCGTCTCGCGTCCGGCGATCGACAGCACCGAGATCGCGTCGTGCCCGAAGATGTTCGGCAGCGAGTAGAAGTCGAAGCCGTCGGCCTCGACCGATTTCACTTCGGCGACGAGGTCGTCGAGCGTAGTGCCCGGGTTGCCGACGATGACGCTGCCGATGCCGATCTTCATGGGGTCTCCTTTGCGAGGCGAACGCGCAGGGTATCCCAGGCTGGCTCGTCAGCCCTTCATCATCGCGTCGTAGCGCCGTTGCATCTCCGCGGGCGCCAGCTTCTCGATCTCGTGGCCGACGTTCCATTCGTGGCCGAACGGATCGCGCAAGGTGCCCGAGCGCTCGCCGTAGAACTGGTCCGCGGCGGGCCGAACGATCGTCCCGCCCGCTGCGACCGCGGTGCGAATCACCGCATCGGCGTCGTCGACGTGCAGGTGAATCGAGAGCGTGGTGCCGCCGAGTGTCTGCGGGCCCT
>JANLUN010000417.1:0-6952 GCA_031363505.1 Planctomycetota bacterium
CGAGTTCGAAGGCGTGAAGGTGCTGTCTTCGATCCTGAAGCATCACGGTCACCGCACGGATTGCTTCATCACCTCGGAAGAGGCCGACTACTACCAGGCCGTGCTCGACTTCCAGCCCGACGTGATCGGCATCTATGCGACCACCGGTCAGGAGAAGTGGCCGTACCCATACATCCGGCGTTGGAAGAAGGAGCTCCCGCACCTCAAGGTCGTGATGGGCGGTCCGCACCCGTCGCACGATCTCGAGCCGCTCTCGCACGGCGACGTCGTCGACGCGACGACGAAGGGTGAAGCCGAGTACGCGATGCTCGACCTCGTCAACGCCTGGGAGGCCGATCGCTCGATCGACGACATCCCGAACGTCGGCGTGCTCAAGAACGGGATCGCGATCCAGAATCCCATAAGGCCGGTCATCCAAGACCTCGACACGCTGCCCTTCCCCGACGTCGACATCTTCTACCGCTATCCGTTCCTGCGGAAGAAGCGCGTCATGCAGGTGCACACGAGCCGCGGCTGCCAGAACAGCTGCACGTACTGCTCGGTCGGCCTGATGAAGAAGGACTGGGTCAGCGGCCGGCGCGGCGAGAAGTTCAACCGCACGAAGTCGGTCGATTACGTGTGCGAGGAGATGAGCGACATCCTCGCCCGCTACCCCGACTTCCGCATGGTGAACTTCGGCGACGCGGCGCTGAACATGGACCACGGCTGGCTCGAGGAGTTCGCCGAGAAGTGGCCCGTCCGCGTCGGTCTGCCGTTCGCGTGCAACATCAACATCAACTACCTGAAGGAGAGCGACATCATCGCGCTCAAGCAGGCGGGATGTATCTCGGTGCAGTTCGGGCTCGAGTCCGGCAGCGAGGAGGTGCGGCTCAAGGTCTACAAAAAGGGCTACACCGACGAGGTCGTGTACGGCATCCCGAAACTGCTGCGCAAGCACAAGATCACGTACCGCACGAACAACATCATGGGCTCGCCGGCCGAGACGCTCGACGACATGTTCGAGACCGTCAAGGTCAACAAGACGATCAAGCCCAACGGCTGCACCGTGCTGATCTACCGCCCGTTCAAGTCGACGGTGCTGGGGCGCGAAGACTTCGAGCTGGGCCGCGTCGACGAGGGCAAGGACATCGGCCCGTCGATTCAAAACGATTCGATGATGAAACGGGACGACCTGCGCGAGGTCGTCAATCTGCAGAAGCTCTTCAACATCGCCGTCTACGTCCCGGGTGGGATCCCGCTGGTGAAGCAGCTCGTCAAGTTGCCGCGCAACCCCGCGTACGACTTCTCGTTGCTGTTCTTCCTGTGGTACCAACACGCCGTGGTGTCGGGTTACGGGATGCTCGATGACCTGCGTTTGGGCTTCAAGAATGTCGGGCAGATCTTCGGAAAGAGCGGCAGCCAAGCGAAGCGCAGCTTCATCGACACGATGGACTTGGGCCAGGACGCGACGATTCACTGAGCGCGGCTCACCGGCGACCACGCTGAGGCACCGGCCGCGCATGCGGCGGACGGTTCGAGCGCTGGCCGCCTTTCTCCTCGCCGTGGTCTGCGCCGCGGCGATGCCGGCCGACCGGCTGCACGTCATCGTGCTGCACACGAACGACGTGCACGGTCAGGTGCTCCCACGTCGCGCTACGTGGACCGACGAAAAAGACCAGCGCCTCGCGGGAGGCTTGCCGCGCGTCGCGGCGTACGTGAATCACGTGCGTGCGGAAGCCGCCGCTTCGAGCGCGTCGGTGCTCGTCGTCGACGCCGGCGATTGGTTCCAGGGCACGCCCGAGGGCAGCCTCGACGAAGGGCTCGGTTTCGTGCGCGCGCTCGCGCAAGTCGGATACGACGCGCTGTGCGTCGGAAACCACGAGTTCGATCGCGGCCTCCCGAACCTGAAGCGCATGATCGGCGAGAGCGGCATGCACGCGGTGTGCGCGAACCTGACCGATCGCGCGACCAAGAAGCGCGTCGACTGGGTCGCGCCGTACCGCATCGTCGAGCGCTACGGGCTGCGCATCGGCATCGTCGGACTCGTGACTCCCGCGACGCCGGAGATCACGCACCGCGACGCGCGATCGATCTCGTTCGAAAGCCCAGCGCGTGCACTGACTCAAGTGCGTTCGGAGCTCGCGGGCCGCGTCGATTGGATTCTTCCGATCACGCATCTCGGCGTCGAGTTCGACCGCGCGCTCGCGCGCGCGCACGCGGACTTGCCGCTGATCGTCGGTGGTCATTCACACACTTTTCTGAAGGAAGGCGTGCGCGAAGGCGAAACGCGCATCGTGCAGACGGGCTCCAAGGCGAGCGCGGTCGGCCGCGTCGACGTGTGGTTCGAGCGCGACACGTGGCGCGTCACCGAGCTCCGCGCGCGAGTCGTCGACCTGCTCGACGAGCCGCGCGACGCGGATCGCAATGAACGGGTCGAATCGATCTGCCGTGAGCTCACCGCGCAGAGCGACGAGGCGATGCGAGTCGTCGTCGGCGAACTCGCCGGACCGCTTCACCGCTCCAAGAACCCGCTCGCGTCATCGACTGCGGGGAACTGGATCGCCGATGCGCTGCGCGCGT
Source organism: Planctomycetota bacterium (assembly GCA_031363505.1). Classification (GTDB taxonomy): domain Bacteria; phylum Planctomycetota; class UBA1135; order UBA1135; genus JANLUN01. The sequence goes on from JANLUN010000417.1 coordinate 2,560, forward strand.
ACACGCGCGCCGACGTCGGGCTGATGAACCGCGGCGGCATCCGTTGCGATCTCCCGGCCGGCCCGCTGACGCGACGCGACCTGTTCGAGATCTCGCCGTTCGACAACGTCGTGAGCGTGCTCACTCTTTCAGGCGAGGACCTCGAGAGCATGCTGCGACGCGCCGTCGAGGGAGAGGCGCACTCGGGACTCGAAATCAGCGGGCTCGAGATCGAAGTCTCGAACGCCTCCGGCAAGCGAAAGCTCCTCGGCGTCCATGTCGGAGAGAGGCCTGTCGATTGGAAGGCGAGCTACCGCGTCGCGATGAACTCGTTCATGGCCGACGGCGGCGACGCGTACCTCGAAAAGCGCGAGAGCGGCCGAGTCGACGAACCGGTGCTGATCCGCGAGATGCTCGAGCTCGTTCTCGAGACCGCGCGCCGCGTCGAGCCCGACGCTTCGAACCGGTACCGCGTGCGTGGAAAGTGACGGTGCGCGCGTGAGCGCGCCGTCGACCCGTCGCGACGGTTCTGCTAAAACGTCGCTCTAAGATGGCTGCGACCACCACGACGGGCCTGAAGCCGGCCGAGAAGCTCCCGAACGGGCTTGCGACCTACGCCAGTGGCGACGGCGTCGCGCTCGTCACGCTGACGAACCCGCCGGCCAACGGCTACTCGCACGCGATGATGCGCGACCTCGACGAGGCGATCCTGCGCGCGCGCTTCGACGACGCGGTGCAAGTGATCGTGCTCGCGGGCGCGGGGGAGAAGTTCTTCTGCGCGGGCGCCGACGTCGCGATGCTGGGCGCCGTCACGCCGAGCTTCAAGTATCAGTTCTGCTTGCACGCGAACGAGACGTTGTTGCGGCTCGAGCACACGCCCAAGCTCGTCATCGCCGCGCTCGGCGGTCACTGCGTCGGCGGCGGCCTCGAGATCGCGCTCGCGTCCGATCTGCGCATCGCACGCCGTGGTTCCGGCAAGTGCGGGCTGCCCGAGATCTCGCTCGGCGTTTTACCGGGGACCGGCGGCACGCAGCGCCTCGCGCGCGTCGTCGGCAAGTCGAAGGCGATCGAGCTCATGGCGACCGGCCGTTTGTTCGACTACGAGGAAGCGCGGACTCTCGGCCTCGTGAACGAACTGCGCGACGCGTCGGACGACGCGAGCTTCGTGTCGGAAGCGCTCGCGTACGCGCGGACGTTCTGCACGCCCGGCCGCGCCGCTATGAGCGTCGGCATGATCAAGCGCGCGGTGCAGAGCGGCATCGAGATGCCGCTCGAAAGTGCACTCGCGCTCGAGCGCGAGTGCCAGGCGCGGCTCTTCGCATCGGACGACGCACGCGAAGGCATCGCGGCGTTCGTCGAGAAGCGCGCGCCGCGCTTCGAAGGTCACTGAGCATGCAAGCCGTTCATATTCCGACTCACGGCGGGCCGAACGTGATCAAGCTCGTCGACCTGCCGATCCCGCGGCCGGCGGCGGGCGAAGTGCTCGTGCGCATGCTCGCGGTGTCGCTCAATCACCTCGACCTCTTCGTCCGTGCGGGCATGCCCGGCGTGAAGCTGCCGCTGCCGCTCATCCCCGGTTGCGACGGGATCGGCGAGATCACGCAGCTCGGCGACGGCGTGACGGGGTTTCGATCGGGACAGCGCGTGTTGATCGAACCCGGTTACAGCTCGGGAAAGTCGGCGCACGACCTCGCCGGCAACGATCACTTGTCGAGCGACTACCAGATCCGCGGTGAGCATTCCAACGGCGTCGATTGCGAGTACGTCGCCGTGTCGTCGCGGTACGCGCTGCCGCTGCCCGACGGGATCGATCCCGTGCGCGCGGCTGCCGTGCCGCTCGTGTTCTTGACCGCGTGGGGGATGCTCGTCACCCGCGCGCAGATGCGCAGCGGCGAGACGGTGCTCGTGCTCGGCGGAGCGAGCGGCGTCGGATCGGCGGCGATCCAGATCGCGCGCGAGCGCGGAGCGCGCGTGATCGCGACGGCCGGCGCGGACGCCAAAATGCGCCTCGCGCGCGAGCTCGGCGCCGACGAAGTCGTCGATCACTCGCAGTCTGATTGGGGCGGCGCCGTGCGCAAGCTGACCGACGGCCGAGGCGTCGACGTCGTCGTCGAGCACGTCGGGCCGGCCACGTGGGACACGTCGATGAAGCTTCTCGCGCGCAACGGGCGTCTCGTGACGTGCGGCGGAACGACGGGGCCGACCGTGTCGCTCTCGCTGCCGCACCTCTTCATCAAGAACCAATCGGTGCTCGGCTCGACGATGGGGCCGCGCGGTGCGCTGCCGACGATCATGAGCCGCGTCGCATCGGGCGTGTACCAACCGGTCGTCGATCGCGTGATGCCGCTCTCGAAGCTCGCCGAGGCGCACTCGCTCCTCGAAGAACGAAAAGTGCTCGGGAAGATCGTGCTGATTCCAGGTCAATAGTCGCGCGGAAACGCGCGACATCTATCGGCCATGCGCGGAATGCCGCGTCCAGTTAGGAAGCTCGCAGCCATGAAAGCAGACGAAATCCAGACCGCCGCCGTGCTCGGCGCGGGCACGATGGGACACGGAATCGCGCAGATGCTCGCGCTGTCGGGCATCGAGACGCGGCTCTACGACATCGATCCGTCGGCGGTGGAGCGCGGTCTCGCGGCCGTCAGTCAGAACCTCGAGAAGGGCGTTGCGAAGGGCAAGGTCGAGCCGAGTGCGCGCGATGCCGCGCTGAAGCGACTCTCGGGTACGTCGAAGATCGAGGAAGCGGTCGCCAGCGCGCAGTGCGTGATCGAGGCCATCCCTGAACGGCTCGACTTGAAGCAAGCGGTGTTTCGCGACGTATCGCAGCTCGTCGCGGCCGACGCGCTGCTCGCCACGAACACGTCGTCGCTTCCCGTGACGCGCATCGCGAGCGTCACGGCTCATCCCGAACGCGTCGTCGGAATGCACTTCTTCAATCCGGTGCACCTGATGAAGCTGGTCGAGATCGTCGTGACCGACCGCAGCGCGGAGAACGTCGTCGAACTCGCGCTCGATCTCGGACGTCGATTGGGCAAGGATCCGATTCGAGTCAAAGACAGCCCAGGCTTTGCGTCGTCGCGCCTCGGGGTGCTGATCGGACTCGAAGCGATCCGCATGCTCGAGAGCGGTGTCGCCGCCGCGCGCGACATCGACAAGGCGATGGTGCTCGGCTACGGACATCCGATGGGACCGCTCGAGCTCACCGATCTCGTCGGCCTCGACGTGCGCCTCTCGATCGCCGAATACCTGCACAAGGAGTTCGGGCCGCGCTACGAGCCGCCGCTCCTACTGCGCGAGAAAGTGCAGCGCGGCGAGCTCGGCAAGAAGAGCGGCCGCGGCTTCTACGAATGGAAAGTGTGAGCTCGCGCGCGCGTTCGCGCTAGAAATAGCAGCGACGTTGCTCCGAAGCGGCGCGGCGGAGTACAAACTCGCGCGCTCGAATCCGTTCCGCGATCTTCCCGACGATTCTCCCTGACTCCCGGAGGTGTCGAACATGGCCGATGTCACTTGGACCGAAGAAGGTCAGAGCGCGCCTCCCAAGAAGAAAATCCCGACGTGGGTCTGGTTCTGCGGCGGCGGTTGTCTCGCGATGCTCGTGCTCGCGATCGTCGCGGGCGGAGTGTTGTTCAACTTCGTCAAGAAGGGCGTCGACCCGGAAGTTCAATGGCCGCGGCTCGCCAAGATCCTGCCGTTCGACGAGAGGCCGCAGAACCTCGAGATCGTCTTCGGTAATCAGATCGGCATCGAGCAGTACGTGTTGCGCGACGAGACACGCGCACTCCAAGTTCAGATTCAGCACCACAAGGGGCCGGACGGCGCGGAGGCGCGCGAGCAGATCTTCGGATCGGACAAGCCTGCGTTCCCCGAGAACATGGGCGTCATGAAGTTCGCCGACATGCAACGAGGAGTCGTCGAGGTGCAAGGGCGTGAACTGCGCGTGCTCCGCATGCGCATGGAGCTTGCCGGCTTCGTGAAAAGCTTCGTTCCGAAGGAAGGCCAGGGGGCGTTCGGCAGCATGATGATGGTGGACGCAACTCAGGCGGACGACGACGGCATGCTCTTCCTGCAGATCATGCGCGAGGCCAGCGCCGAGCCGATCACGGACGACGAGCTGCGCGAAATCCTGAAGCCGTTCCATGTTGGTTCCAATCGTTGAGGCCCCGAGTGAAGGCGCGCTGACGCCGCCGAGCGAGCGACGCGGCGTCGGCGCCGTCCTCGGCGTCGTTCTCGGGCTGGCGATCATCGTCGCGTGTCTTGTCTTCGTGCTGCGGCAGCCGGCCGGCGGAATCGACGGCGACGCACGCCTGCGCGCCGCGTTCGATCTCGGGTTTGCAAGCGCAAAAGCCGCGCCGGCCTGCGGCGCGCCGGTGAGCTAAGCCGTTATACGGCCATATGAGCTTCGCTTCGGACATTT
>JANLUN010000346.1:0-2553 GCA_031363505.1 Planctomycetota bacterium
GACCCGCCTCCTCGGCCTCGCGCGACCACGCGTCGAACATCTTTCGCTCGCGCACTTCGTCGCGCAGCGGAGCCTCCGGATCTTGGCTCTTGATCGATCCGATCTCGCGCACCGCGCGCATGCGCTCGGCGAGGATTCGAATGAATTCGCGATCGAGACGGTCGATCTCGTCGCGTGAGTTGGAAATCTTGTCCATGCGCGGCTAGCCGACGCGAGCGTGCCCCACACACGCCGCCGTCGATCCTTCACGAACTCTATCCCGGTGCGGCGCGGCGGGTGCGCGGCACGGAGGCAAGAGGACGGAGGGGCGCAGAAGAAAGTTCGCAGTCTCACGGCAGAAGCGACGCGGTGAGACGTTCGCGCTATCTACGCAGAGTCACGTAGCGCGACGCGGATCGAAGTCCGACGAACGCGCGAGCTCCTGCCAGAGCTTCGTCGCTGCCGGAGTCGCCTCCGGTGGCACGACGATTTTGAGCTCCACGATCAGATCGCCGCGTTCGCCGCCGCGACGCGGAAGCCCCATCCCACGCATCCGGAGCTTCTTGCCGCTCGAAGAACCCGCCGGAACCGTGAGCAGGATCTCGCTCGCGTCGAGCATCCTGATCGCCACCTTCGCACCGAGCGCGGCTTCCCACGGCGCAATGGGCAGCACGAGCGACAGATCGTGGTCCGCCACGGTGAATCGCGGGTGCGGCGCGATCGAGACGTGGAGCAAGAGATCTCCGGCCGGTCCACCGTTGCGTCCTGGACCGCCTTGACCCTTGAGGCGCATCGTCGATCCGTCGGTGGTGCCGGCCGGAATCTTCACGTCGTACGAGCGCGCGCCTCCCCCTCCACCGCTCTGCAAGGTGAGCGTGCGCGTCGCGCCGGCGTACGCATCTTCGAGTGTGATCTCGAGCGCGGCTTCGTACGACGAGCCTGCGCGCGTTCGCGCAGCGCGCGGCCCGCCCGTGTTCGACGCTGCGGCACCCTCGCGGCCGAAGAACGTCTCGAAGAACGAGCTGAAGCCGCTGAGGTCGCCGAACTCGAACTCCGCTCCGTCACCGGACGGACCGCGCGTTCCAAAGTGTGCGCCGCCCCAGTCGGACGGCGGACTGAACTCCTGTCCGTCTTTCCAGCTCGCGCCCAGACTGTCGTAGCGCTTGCGCTTCTGCAGATCCTTGAGCACCTCGTAGGCCTCGGAGAGCTGCGCGAAGCGCTGCGTCGCGCCCTCCGTCTTGTCGACGTCGGGGTGGCGCTTCCGCGCGAGCTTGCGGTACGCGCGCTGGATGTCCTCGGTCGCCGCATCACGCGGCACGCCGAGCACCGAGTAGTAGTCCTGAAACTTCACGCTCAATGGGCCGCTCTCCTGGGGCGGGCAGTGTCACAAAAGGCAGTCCAGTACACGAGGTGCCTGACGGCGTGCGCGCGAGACGGCCAGGTGAGTCGTGGCTGCCATAAAGACACCATCCCCTGCCAAAGAGGCGCCAAAACGTCACAGGTGGGCTCTGCATAGACCCTTCCGGCCCATTCGAGAACTGGCATCGCTATTGCTTTTCCGGCCGGCCAGAGGAACGAACCTAGCGCCGGGAATCGGCGGATAAAGGAGATTGCAATGAACTGGATCACGTGGAATCGCAACCAGCCCTGGAGTCCTTGGCACGAGTTCGCCCGGCTTCAATCCGACATGAATCGCATCTTCGAGCGAGCCGGGCAGGCGCATGCCGACGAGTTTCCGCCGATCGATGCGTGGGTCGGCGAGGACGGCCTGCGCGTTCACGCGCAACTGCCCGGCTTCGAGAACGACGACGTGGAGATCTCCGTCGTCGGCGACACGCTCACGTTGAAGGGTGAGCGCAAGCCCTGCGCGCTCGAGCCGAGCGAGACATACCACCGTCAGGAGCGGCGCACGGGCAAGTTCGTGCGCACGATCCAGCTGCCCTTCGCGATCGAGGCCGACGCGGTGCAGGCCGTGTCGATGAACGGCGTCCTCGAGCTCACGTTGCCGCGCGCACGCTCGGAGCGCCCGCGCAAGATCACCGTCACGTCCAACTGACCCGCATCGGAGGCATCCCAAGTGAACAAGAATCAGGAAACGAATGGCTCGACCACCGAGGTCGAGAACACCAGTGCGCGCCGCGTGACGATGCCGCGCGCCGACATCTACGAAGCGCAAGATGGAGTCCGCCTCGTGGCCGACATGCCGGGTGTCGACGAGTCGTCGATCGACGTGACGTTGCATCGCAACGTGCTGACGATCTCGGGCAAGGTCCCGGCGATGACGCTCGAGGGTCACCGGCGCGTGTACGCGGAGTTCGAAGACGCGGACTTCAGCCGGTCGTTCCGATTGTCGGACGAGTCGGACGCGTCGGGGATCCACGCGACCGTGAAGAACGGCGTGCTGCGTGTCTTCGTGCCGAGGTCCGAGCCGGCCGTGAAGCGGATTCCCGTCCGGGCGCAGTGAGTCGCGCGTAGGCAGCGCTAGGCAGAGGTGTCGCGGCGCGGTCGGGGCCGCCGCACCCGCCCCGGGCCCGGTTTAAAGGAGGAGAACCCACCCCCGAAAAACAGGCCCCC
>JANLUN010000482.1:0-6580 GCA_031363505.1 Planctomycetota bacterium
GTCGTCGCGAGCTTCAGGTCGCAGAGACGCTCGAGCAGGACTCCGAACAAGTTCGACTTGTAGTCGTGGCCGTGCCAGATCTTCACGTCGAGCTCGCGGCACAGCTCCGCCATGCGCGACAGCGTGCGCAGATCGACGGGATGCGCATCCGGGATCGCGAGGAACGGACACTCCGCGTTGCGCGCGCGCCGCTCGAGCTCGCCGATCCCCGGATCACCTGGCGCATGGAGGAACGCGGCGACGGCGCGGTAGCGCGTTCCGACGAGATGTCGCGGCGAGTTGACGATCGTCTTGTCCGGCCCGCCGCCGGTCCCGCTCACGATGCGCGCGTGGAGGACCGTGATCGGGCCGCGCGTCGCCATCCTGCGTCAGAGGTAGCGAACGAAACGGTTCTGGCCGTCGACCAAGATCTGGGTCGGCTTGCCGGGCGCGTCGGTGATCTCGAAGGTGAGCAGGATCACTTCGTCGCCGGTCTTGACCAGATGGGCGGCGCCGCCGTTGATCTGCACGATCCCCGAGCCCGGCTCGCCCGCGATCGCGTACGTCTCGAGGCGCGCGCCGTTCGTGTTGTCGACGATCAGCACCTTCTCCCCTTCGGCGATGCCGGCGCGCTCCATCAGCGACTGATCGAGCGTGACGGAACCGATGTAGTTCACGTCCGCCCCGGTGACCGTGGCCTTGTGAATCTTCGAACGGAGGAAGATGCGCATCCCTAGAAACTAGCCCAGCGCGGAGCGCAGGAACAGCGGGGCGGAGTCGGCCGCCGGCTCACCCGCGCGCACGCCACGCTTGGATGCCGCGCGCGAGGCGCGCGAGCCCTTCCTGCAGCGTCGCCGCGGGCACCGCGCAACCCACGCGCAGGTGCCCGGGCAGACCGAAGAACTCGCCCGGCACGACGTCGACCTGGTGCTCGCGCGCCAGGTAGTCGGAGAGCCCGAGCGTGTCCTGCACGTCGGCGATGTGAGGGAACGCGATCACGCCGAACTCGGGGACGAAGCTCGACACGCCCGGCGTTTCGCGCAGCCACGTCTCCCAGATCGGGCGGCTTTCGACCGTGATCCGTCGCAGCGGCTCGAGCAGCTCCGGCAGTCGATCGAGCGCGACGCAACCCGCGGCGAGAGTCGTCGTGGGCGGATCGACATACGACAAGTACGCCATGTCGCGGAGGTGAACGCGCTCGCGGCCGAGCTCCGACCCGAGCACGATCCAGCCCAGGCGCAGCGGGCCCAGGCCGTAGGCCTTGGTCAGGCTGCCGATCGAGATGCCGTTCGGAGCGAGCTCGAACGCGTGCACGCGGCGCGCGTTCGGCAGGTACTCCATGTACACCTCGCACACGATGAGCTTGCCGCCCGCGCGCGCGGCTTCGGCGGCGATGTCCTTCATCCGGTCGCGCTCGATCAGCGCGCCGCTCGGTTTGTGGGGGTTGGCGAGGAAGACGTGCCCGGGGCCGGTCCCGCTCGCGAGCAGCTTGCGCACGTCGCCGGGATCGATCTGCCAACCGTCCTCAGGACGGCGGCGCAGCGGACGCAGCTCCGCGCCGAGGTAGCTCGGCAGCGAGCGGAACGGTTCGTAGGACGGCACGTCGACGACGACGCGCGAGCCGGCGCGCAGGTAGCGCAGTGCGCAGATGTGCATCCCGCCCGACGCGCCGAGCGCGGCGATGACTTGGGACGGATCGACGCGGAAGAGCTGCGCCAGCCGCGATTCGTACGCGGGCAGCGCCTCCGCCGAGGGGTGGCCGAGGTCCACGGCCGGTAGCCCCGCGAAGATCCGCGAGTCGGCCATCGGCATGCCCGATTGGGACAGGCAGTACGGGGAGCGCGCGGCCTGGGTGTGAGCCCAAACCATGTACGGGAACTGCAGTCGCTCGGTCGCGGTCACGCGTGGAGTGGCGGCCGGTGCCGGCACGCGCCGACAGTCTGCCAGCGGCGCCGCGGACGCGCTCGAAGTTTCGCGCTCGCGAGCGGTCGCTCGTGTGGATTGACGAGGATGCGCTGGCTAGGATCGCGAAGGTCATCGGCGCTGCGTGCGCGCGCTCCTGTGGAGCGTCGAAGCTGCTCACGACCGTGCGCCATCGAGGGGGACTTGAAACCATGAATCGAAGAATCGTTTTCGCGCTGCACGTCCTCGTGAGCGCGCTGTCGTTGTCGCCGGTGTGTGTCGCGGCTTCGACGGCTGTTGCGCGGGGCGCGCAAGCCGCGCAATCGACGCCGTACGTGCGCACGAAGAACAGCGGCGCGGCGCTCTACAACCTGCCTGATCGCGGCGCGGCCGTGATCACGAACATCCCGGCGTCGACGCTGCTCGCGGTGCACTCCGAGCGCGCGGGCTACATGGAAGTCGAACCCGCGGGCGGCTTCGAGGTGTGGGTCTTCGGTCAGTACGCGAAGCCGACCGACATGCCCGGAGTCTTCGAGCTCACCGGCAACAACGTGCTGATGAGGCCGCGTGCTTCCAGCGACGAGTCGAGCTATCCGCTGGGCCAGAAATTGAACAAGGGCGACCGCGTGCGCCTCGTCGGTCGTGCCGACACGTCGAAGCCGATCATCCAGGATTGGCTGCGCATCGCGGCGCCACCCGGCACGCGCGCGTGGGTGCTCATGTCCGAGACGACGCCGCTCGCCGCGAACGAAGATGCGCGCGCGCTGTGGGCTGCGGCGGTGAAGACTGCGCAAGCGTCCACGAAGCCGTTCGATCCGGCGTTGCTCGGTGCTGGGGCAGGTGCCGCGACCGCGGCGACTGCGGCGACGGCCGCAGCACCGGCCGCGGGCGGCACGTCGCAGGCCGCGGCGCAGACCGCGCTCGCAGATGCGGAGAAGCGCATGGTCGAGGCGCGCGCTGCCGCGAAGCCCGATTTCTCCGCGGCCAAGGCCGCGTACGAGCGCGTCCTGGAAGAGTCGCCGAAGGGTGCTGCGGCCGACACCGCGCGTCTGCGTCTCGAAGAGATCGCCGCGCGTCAGGAGATCGTGAGGATCCGCGCCGATGCCCAGGCGACCGAAGGAGCGCGTCAAGCCGAGCTCGCGAAGGCCGACGCGCGACTGCGCGAAGCGAGCGTCAGCCAAGATCCCATGTGGGGACGCTTCCAAGCGCGCGGTTGGCTCGAGCGTGAGGAACGTCCGGGCCAGTCCGCGCGCTATGTGGTGCGGTGGGGCGGCAAGACCGTCAGCGAAATCGTGTGCACGAGCGGGCGGTACGATCTCGCGGCGTTCGACGGGTACGAAGTCGGGTTGATGGGCGTCACGTTGCGCAGCGCGGCTGCACAGGCGGACGGCTCGTCCGATCCGATGCGGATCGATGCCACGCGGATCGAAGTGATCTCGGGCCGCTACGCCGACCGGTGAGGCGCGCAGGCGGCGCCCGGATCCCGGCGGACGGGCGCTGACGAGCCGCGCGCACTGCGCACGCTCTGATTCGATGGCACGCGAAGTTCGGCGCGATCCAGGACAGCTTCCGCTCTGGCGGCGGCTCACCGAGGGTTTGCGCCGCATGTTCGCGCTGGGATCGAAGCGCTACTTGTGCGACTCGTGCAAATGGGACTACGGCAACGCGTGCTCGCGACCGGAGAGGCCGAACGCGCTCGTGTGTCCCGATTACAAACGGCGGACGTGAAGCGCCGCTGCGACGCATGAGCGGCGAGCACGCCCCCCACGATCGCTGGGCCGCGAAGCAAGCCCACTACCAAGACCCGCGCGTCGTCGCCGAGTACGACGCGCGGCGTTTTCACGGTTGGCGGCAGCGCGGATCGACCGCCCGAAAGTGGCAGCTCATCGAGTCGCTCGTCGGCGGTGATCTACGCAGCGCGCGCGCAGTGCTCGATCTGCCGTGCGGTACCGGTCGATTCACGCGCGAGCTCCTCGACGTGGGCGCTCCGCTCGTCAACGCGGATCTGTCGCACGCGATGCTCGCGGCCGCGGAGCGCGTGGCGCGCACGAAGCCCGAGCACTTTCGCGGCAGCGTTCAGTGCGACGTCTCGCGCTTGCCGTTCCGCGATGACGCGTTCGACGTCGTGCTGTCGATCCGATTCTTGTTCCATGTGCCGCCGGCGCTGCGGCCGGCCGTTCTCCGCGAGCTCGCGCGCGTGTCGCGGCGCTGGATCGTCCTCGATGTGCGCCACAAGTACTGCGTCACGACTCACACGAAGCGCCTGCGCGCCTGGCTCCTGCGCAAGCGGGCGCCGACGCCGCGTTACAGCCTGCGCGAGATCGAAGCCGATTTGCGCGCAAGCGGCCTCGTCTTGCGTCGCCGCGTGTGGCTCGCGCCGCTCTTCAGCGAAAAGATGCTGCTCTTGTGCGAGAAGTCGCGCAGCTAGTCGCGCTTCACTCGAGCGGCAGCTTGCGCGTCATCGGCGCGAGCGCGTCCGCTCGGAGCGCGCACCACGAGTCGCCCTCGATCGCCGCGCGCATCCGCGTGAAGAGCGTGTGGAAGAAGCGCAGGTTGTGCAGCGTGAGGAGCATCGGGCCGAGCATCTCCTGGCTCGTGCACAGGTGTCGCAGCGTGCCCTTGCTGAACTGCGTGCACGCGGTGCAGTCGCACATCGGATCGAGCGGCGCCGTATCTTCGCGCCAGCACTGATTGCGCAAGTTGACCCGGCCCTGGCTGGTGAACGCGTTGTGGTTCCGCGCGTGCCGCGTGGGCGTGACGCAATCGAACAGATCGACGCCGCGCTCGACGGCGTCGAAGAAATCCTCGGGCAGGCCGACACCCATCAGATAGCGCGGTCGGTCGTGGGGGAGATGCGGCACGCTCGCGTCGATAGCAGCGTGCATGTGCTCGCGCTCCTCGCCGACGCTGACGCCCCCGATCGCGTAACCGACGAGGTCATGTTCCAGCGCCGACTCGACCGACGCGCGGCGCAGGTCGGCGAACACTCCGCCTTGCACGATCCCGAACAGCGCCTGACCGCTGTCTTCGGCGCCTTGCTCGCGATGCCGCGCCACGCAGCGATCGAGCCAGCGGCGCGTGCGCTCGCAGGCGGCCGCCACTGCGGCGCGATCGGTCGGATCCGCCGGGCAATGATCGAACGCCATCGCGACGTCCGCGCCGAGCTTGCGCTGGATGTCGACGACGCGCTCGGGCGTGAGCCGCACGAGCGCTCCGTCGACGACCGAGCGCATCGACACGCCGTCGTCGTCGATGCGCGTGACGTCGCCCAGGCTGAACACTTGGTAGCCGCCCGAATCGGTGAGGATCGGTCCGTTCCAACCCATCACGCGGTGCAGTCCGCCTAGCTTCGCGACGACGTCCTCGCCGGGCCGCAGGTGCAGGTGGTACGTGTTCGCGAGGATCATCGTCGATCCGACCTCGGCGAGATCGCGCGGCAGCACGCCCTTCACGGTGCCGCGCGTTCCGACGGGCATGAACGCGGGGGTCTGCACGTCGCCGTGCCGCGTGACGAAAGTGCCCGTTCGCGCCGAGCACTCGCTCGAGCGCGCGCGCACGTCGAAGCCGAAGCCGGCGCGATTCTCCACGGCTAGAACAGCGTGTCCGGCGCGCGCGGGATCGATGCGGGATCGATGCCGATCGCGGCCAGCCCGGCGCGCGTCACCATCCGGCCGCGCGCCGTCTTCTGCACGAAACCCGACCGCAAGAGATGCGGCTCGAACACTTCCTCGATCGTGTCCTCGGCTTCTCCGACCGCGGCCGCGATGGTCTTGATCCCGACCGGCACGCCAAGGTTCTTGGCCAGGCACGACAAGATCTGCCGATCGAGGTCCTCGAGGCCGTTCGCATCGACGCCGATGCGCGTCAACGCGTCCGCGGCGAGCTTGGCGTCGATCGAGCCCGCGCCCGAGACCTGCGCCAAGTCGCGCGCGCGCCGGAGAAAACGGTTGGCGATGCGCGGCGTTCCCCGACTGCGCCCCGCGATGAGCTGCCCGGCTTCGGGAGCGAGCTCGACGACGAGGATCGACGCGGAACGCGCAAGGATGCGCTCGAGATCGGCCGGCGGGTACGGTGCGAGCCGTTCGGAGATCCCGAAGCGCCCGCGGAATGGAGCGGACAGGAGTCCTTCGCGCGTCGTCGCGCCGACGAGCGTGAACGGCTGCAGAGGAAGCGGGAGCACACGCGCGTGCGGGCCCTGGTCGAGCGTGAAGTCGACCGTGAAATCCTCCATCGCCGAGTAGAGGTACTCCTCGACGGTCGCCGGGACGCGGTGGATCTCGTCGATGAAAAGGACGTCGCCGCGTTTCAGCTGCGTCAGGACCCCGACGAGGTCGCGCGGCCGCTCGAGCGCCGGGCCGCTGGTGGCGTGCAACGCGCCGCCGAGCTCGCGCGCCAGGATCCGCGCCAAACTGGTCTTCCCAAGGCCGGGCGGGCCCGCGAGGAGGACGTGATCGAGGGGCTCGTCGCGCTCGCGCGCGGCCTGGATCGCGACACGCAAGTTGTCGAGGACCCGCGCTTGCCCCACGAACTCGTCGAAGGTTCGCGGACGGAGGGTGCTCTCGAAGTCACGTTCGGGCGCGAGCTCCGCGGGCGCGTCCGCGAGGGCGCTGGGATCGAAGATGTGCTCGGGGGACACGCGCGCGTGAGCATAGCCGCGCCCGGGCAGCGATGCGCGGCACCGTGATGTTCGTGGCGGCAC
>JANLUN010000489.1:0-6256 GCA_031363505.1 Planctomycetota bacterium
CGTCGCGCTTGGCTTGCTGGGCATAAAGCGAGCTCCCCAGCAACCCTTCCTCTTCGCCGGCGAACGCGCACAGGAGCACGGTCCGGCGCGGTTTGGCGACGACGAAGGCCTCGGCGATCTCCATCAGCGCGGCGGTCCCCGACGCGTTGTCATCGGCGCCGAACCCGATCCGGCCGCGCGGGTCGACTCCGATGTGGTCGTAGTGCGCACCGACGACGACATACTGGTTCGAAAGATCCGACCCTTCGACGCGCGCGACGACGTTGTCGACGCGCACCGCGGCCTCGCGCGTGCGGCACGTGAACGACACTTCGCGGCCTGCTGTCTTGACGCGCGTCGGCCGGACGGTCCGGTCGATCGTGGCCGTGATCTCGGCCAGGTCCTGCCCGACGAGGAGCGAACCCGCGTCCAAGGACACCTCGATCGTAGGGATCGCTCGCCGCGGCCGATCGTCCGCGTCGTAGCCCTCCCACGAGGCCCACGTATATCGGAAGCCGAGCACCGACCGCGGCGCGGGGTCCGCACGCGTGCGCGGCTTGCGGGCCGATTCACCGCGCGGCTGGCGCACGAGGATCACGCCCTTCGCTCCCGCCTCACCGAGATCCGAGATCTTCTCCCATAAGGAAGCTTCGCGCGTGATCTCCGGACCCTGGAAGCGCTTCGCGTGCCGCGGCTCGCCTTCCAGGATCAGCGCGACTTTGCCGTTCCAGCGCTGTTCGCCGATCTCGTCGTAGTGCTCGGACTTCGACTGGATGCCGAAGCCGGCGAACAGAATCTCGCCGGCGGCATCGCCTTCGCAGCCGGCCACTGGCACGAAGTCGACGCCGAGCGTGAACGGCTTCGACGTGCCGTCGACGCGTAACTCGAGCTTGCACGCGCCCGTGTCAGGTTCGAACAGCTTGCGCTCGAACGACCAGCGCATGTCGCTCGCACTCGCGTCGATCGGCGTCGCACCGACGCGCTTGAAGCGGCCTTCGATGTAGGCCGCCGCGGCGTCGAGCCCGACGCTCGGTGTGTCGCGTCCTTCGAGTTCCGGACCGGCGAGGTAGTTCGTGTCCGTGCGCAGATCGTCGATACGAACCGTCGCGAAGCCCTCCGCGTGTCCCCCGCCGCCACCAGGTTGGGCGAGCGACGCAGCGACGAGCGAGCACGCGATCACGGCTCCCGTCAGCGCGGTGCTCATGTCTGCGACCTCGATGCGGCTCCACGCAACGCGTGCCGACTGCCATCCCGGGCGAGCTCGATCACGCCGGTGAATACGCGAGCGGCTCCGCGCCGCGCAGCCTCCGGGTCCATCTCGGGATAGAAATGCGTGAGGAGGAGGCGCTCGCAGCCCGCGTCGCGCGCCAGCCGGCCGGCGCTGCTCGGGGTCAAGTGATGCGCCACCGCGCGCTCGTCCGGGAACGAGCACTCGCACACGAAGAGCTCCGTCCCGTGCGCCAAGCGCGCGACCGCGGGCGCCTCGCCGCTGTCGCCGCTGTACGTGACCGATGCGCCGCCCTCGATGTTCGCGCGCCACGCGACGGCTTCGGGAGTGTGGTCCGTGGCGGTCCAGAAAAGCTCGAACGAGCCGCACTCGATGCGGCCCGCGGCGGCGCGCGGATCGACTTCGCGCACCGTCGTGCGGTCGAAGACGAGCCAGTTGCGTTCGCCGTACACGGCCGCGCCGCGGTGGAGCCAAGCAGCGAAGCCGCGTGGGCCGACTAGCTCCAGCGCGGGTGCGCCCGCCAAGTTCGGATTGCGACGCGCGAATGCCAGCGCGAAAAGATCCAAGCAGTGGTCCGGATGAAAATGACTGAGGACTACGCGGTCGATCTCAGCGATCTCGATCCCCGCGGACGCGAGCGATCGAATAGACCCCGGCCCGCAGTCGAACAGGGTGACGGGCGCCCCCGGCTCCGTCCGCAGCGCGTACCCCGATGCGCCGTAGCCCACGCGCGGCAGAATCGACCCCGCGCCAAGCACTGTCCACTCTGCCGACATCGCGCGAACGTTCTAGCGCGAACGAGCGCAGCGTGCTCGCGGCGATCGCCGAAAAGGCGCGCGGCAGCGCGCGAATCAGGCGATCGCCGGGTCGACGAGGATCTCGAAGCGCGTGATCAGCCCGTCAGCGACGCTGTACCGGACCGTCTGCGTCCGCGGCGACAGCCCTTCACCCTGGACGTGCACTTCGCCGCGGTACTCGCGACCTTCGCGGACCGACGGTCCGGATCGAAACGAGATCTGGCGCGGGACGTGCGCAAGGAATCCCTGGATCTGCGAACGCCCGCGGAGCTCGAGGTCGTGCGAACCCAGACGCGTTCTGTACTCGGCGTCGCGGGCGAACAGCTCGGCACATGCGAGCGTGTCCACTGTGAGAAGGCGTGCGTAATCGGCGAGCAGGTTGCGGGGCATCGTTGGGGGCTCTCGGTCGGTCGATGAAATCGGCGGGCCTCGTCGAGGCGGCCGCAGTTACGACGTGAGATACCCGCTGGTTACGCGTCGAGAACCAAACGGTTCTGCGAAAGGTGCAAGAGCCGGGCAAGGACTCTGTTGGTGCGTGCGACCTCGATCACGAGGGGTGAGCGCTGACGCACGCGCGCGCGATGAAACTATCTCAGATCGAGCGCACGAACGCCCACGCATCGCGCACGATGTCTTCGAGGTCCGCTCGCGACGGTTGCCAACCGAGCACATCGAGCGCGCGCGTTCCACCGCAGATGAGACGCGGCGGATCTCCTGGACGTCGCGCCGCGATGCGCACGGGGATCGCGTGACCGGTCACTTTGCGCGCGGTCTCGATCACCTCGAGCACGGAGTAGCCGCGCCCGGTGCCGAGATTGACGAAGAGTTGCGAGCTCCCGCGTTGCAACGCCGCCAGCGCGCGCAGGTGCGCATCGGCGAGATCCTCGACGTGGATGTAATCGCGAACGCACGTCCCGTCGTCCGTGTCGTAGTCGTTTCCGAAGATCGCGATCTCGGAGCGCAGTCCGGCCGCGACCTGCAGCACCAGCGGGATGAGATGCGTCTCGGGATCGTGACACTCACCGAGGTCGCCCGCGCGCGAGGCCCCCGCCGCGTTGAAGTACCGCAGCGCCGCGATGCGAAGACCGTACGCGTTCGCGTAGTCCTGCATCATGTGCTCCATGTGCAGCTTGGTGCGTCCATACGGGGAGATCGGGACCTGCGGATGCGATTCGGTCATGGGCATCTCGACCGGATCGCCGTACGTCGCGCAGCTCGACGAGAACACGATGTCCCGGCAGCCGTGCGCGCGCATCGCCTCGAGCAGGTTCCACGTGTACGTCACGTTCTCGCGGTAGTACTTCGACGGCTCGGTGACGGACTCACCGACGTAGCACTTGGCCGCGAAGTGGATCACCGCGCGCGGGCTGTGCTTCGCGAAGACGCGCGCGAGAGCCGCCGTGTCGCCGAGGTCGACCGTCTCGAGCGGCACGCGCACCGCCGAGCGATGTCCGGTCGACAAGTTGTCGAGCACGACCACGGGCACGCGCTGCTCTTCGAACAGGCGCACCGTGTGGCTGCCGATGTATCCGGCGCCGCCGGCGACGAGCACCGGCCCGTCGACGGACGGGAGCGCGCGCCGATCCGCGGTCGATTCGGTGCGCGGGCGCGAGGCGTCGCTCATGCGCGAGAGCTTAGCCCCCGCGATCGCTGCCGCAATGCGGATCGACGCGTGCGCCGATTCCTTCGAGATCGCGCCAGAATCCGGGCCACGACTTGCCGACGCACCCTGGATCGCGCACGCGCACGCCCTCGACGACGAGGCCGACCAGTGCGAACGCGAACGCCATCCGGTGATCGCCGCGCGGGTCGAGCACGGTCTCGCGACTCGCGCGAACGCCGCCCGCGCGGATCTCGAGCGCCGCATCGCTCGCGATCACGGAGACGCCGACGGCGGACAGACCTTCGGCGAGGACGGCGATCCGCGAGCTCTCCTTCCCCGGAAGAGTTTCGAGTCCCGTCAGCACCGTCGCGCTCGCGTCGCCGCCGCCGCGGATCGCGATCGCAGCGCCGACGGCGGCGAGCACCGGCGCGAGGTCCGGTTCCCCTGAAAGATCGACGCTCGCACCTCGACTCGGAAAACCCTCGGCCCAGAGTCCGTGCTCGTCGTGTCCCGTGCGACATCCGAAGCGACCGAGATGCTCCACGATGCGGACGTCGCCCTGCCGCGAACCGAGCGGAATACCGCCGACGCGCAAGCTTCCGCCGCTGATGCACGCGGCCGCGAGCGCGACGGCGGCCGACGAAGCGTCACCCTCGATCGCGATCGGCGACTCGGGCGGCGTGAGCGGACCTTGGACCGACCACTCTTCACCACCGGCCATGTGGTGAGCCTCGAGCCGGACGCCGAGATCGCGCAGGACCGCGATGGTCATCGCGAGATACGGGCGGCTTGGAATCTGTCCAACGACGCGCACGCGGATCTCGTCGGGGTACGCCGCGAGCGCGAGGAGGAGCGCGCTCACTTCCTGGCTCGACACAGGCTCGCGAATGGTCACGACCGACGGCGGACCGACCGGAGTCAGGCGCACCGGCCAGCCGTCCGAGATTCCGAGCGATTCGCACGCGACGTCGGCATCGCGCAGCGCCTGGAACAGCGGCGCGCTGCGGCGGCGGAGCAGCGATCCGGACGCCCGGATCTCGATCGATCGCCCGCTCGCGCCGCACAGCGCGAGCGCCGCCGTCGCGAGGCGCGCGAGCGTGCCCGACTCGCCGACTTCGACCGGCGCCTTGGGCGCGAGTCCGCGCGCCGGACCCGGCGGACGGCCGGTGACCGTGACCGCGCGCGGGCCGTGTCGGCGCAAGTCGGCGCCGCATACCCGCAGCCATTCGAGCGCGGCTTGCACGTCGTTGCCGTCGGGCAGCCCGGTGACGCGCGTCGATCCGCAGGCGAGGGCCGCGCACACGAGAACGCGCTGCGCGAGCGACTTCGACCCGGGCACCGCGAGCTCTCCGGAGAGCGGCGGGCCGGGCGCAAGCCCCTGCGGCGCAGCATCCGCCGCGGGCTCGGGTCGTGCGTGTTCGTCAGTCACGCGCGCTTTCGGAGCTCGACATCGCGCGCATTGTAGCGGTATCGAGGCGCTGCCATAATCCGCGGCCCGGTCACGCGCAGTGAACTCGTGCCGGCGGAGCCCAATATGCCGACAGATACTGTGTTCTTGGGACGCGAAGAGCGAGTTCCCGGATAGACGCGCATCGCCTCGGGCAAAGTGCGCGACATCTACGACCTCGGCGCGCGTCATCTGCTTTTCGTGACGACCGACCGCGTGTCGGCGTTCGACGTCGTGATGCGCGAGGGCATCCCCCACAAGGGTCGTGTCCTCACCGCGATCTCGGCGTACTGGTTCGAGAACACGCGCGACGTGATCGCGAACCACCTCGTCAGCACGTCGGTGGACGAGCTGCCGGGACTCGACAATCGTTGGAAGGAGCGGCTGCGCGGCCGCGTCATGATCGTCGAGCGTGCGCAGCCGACCCCCGTCGAGTGGGTCGTGCGCGGGTATCTCGCCGGCTCGGGTCTGAAGGAGTACCAAGCGTCGCGCACGGTCTGCGGAATCCCGTTGCCGGAGGGGCTGAAGCTCGCATCACGACTGCCGAAGCCGATCCTCACCCCGACGACGAAGGAGGACACGCACGACCTGCCGCTCACGCCGAGCGAAGCGCGCGAGCGTGTCGGAGCGGCGACGTTCGAACCGGCGGAGCGCGCGGCGATCGCGCTGTTCGCGCGCGGCACGCAAGTGCTCGAACGGCTCGGAATCCTGCTCGCGGATACCAAGTTCGAGTTCGGTCATCTCGACGGCAAGCTGATCCTCATCGACGAAGCGCTGACGCCCGACAGTTCGCGCTACTGGGACGCGAAGGTGTACATGCCGGGTTCGTCGCAGCCTTCCTTCGACAAGCAACCGTTTCGCGACTGGCTGGAGCAGAGCGGTTGGAAGAAAACGCCGCCGGCGCCGGCGCTCCCCGCCGACGTGGTGAAGCTGACGACGGAGCGCTACCGAGAGATCCACCGAAGGCTGACGGGCGAGGTGTTGTCATGAAGAGTGCGAAGAAGCCGCAGGGCGCCGTGAAGGTGGCCGTGCTCATGGGAAGCGACAGCGACCTGCCGGTCATGCGCAAGTGCTTCGAGCAGTTGGACGCCGCGGAGGTCCGTTGGGACGCAGTCGTCGCATCGGCCCACCGCACTCCGGAGCGTGTTGCGCGCTATGTGGCGGAGATGGAAGCGCAGGGTGTCTGCTGCTTCATCTGCGCC
>JANLUN010000617.1:0-2264 GCA_031363505.1 Planctomycetota bacterium
ATCGGCTCGAGCTCGGGATGCCGGATGTTCGCCGGCAAAATGGCACGACCGCGAGCGATCTCGCTGCGCACGAACTCCGGCGCGACGCCTTCGCGCACTGCTGCGAAAGCCATCTCCTCCGTGACGACTCCGCGGCGCGCGTAGTGCATCTGCGACTCGTTGCCGTCCGCGAGCAACCGGCGCTTCGCGATCCACGGCTCGCGCAGCTTGGGGAGACCCGCGCGCGGATCGAAGCCCTGTGGGCCGGTCGTGTCGTACACGTCGAGCGGAGGATTCTCCCCGTCGAGATGAATGCGTCGCGCCGGAACGCGGAGCGAGAAGTCGCCGTGGACGATCTCGCGTTCGATCTTGTGCGAGCGCGGGAACGATCGTTCGAGCGGCTCCTGGGAACGGAGCGACGGCGCGGGTTCGCGCACCCCTTCGTGCGTCTTCATGAGCTTTCCTACGCCGGCATGACCCGGATCAGGTTCGAGGGGTGCTTCTCAGGTGCCCGCACCGGGCGCCGCCCCCAGCTTCGACGGATCGGCACCGCGCTGCGCTCCGACGAGCGCTTCCAGACGCGTACCGTGGCGGCGAGTCTAGCGGCCCTGTCGCTTGGCCGCCACGACACCAGTCCGCGTCGAGCGGCTGCTCGCGCGCGTCGAGCGGCTGCTCGCGCGAGTGCGGCCGCAGCTCGTTCGCCGAGTCGAAGGTCGTTTGCGCCGAGCCGCTGCCAGTTCGCGCCAAGTTGCTGCACGCTCATCCAGAATCGGCGCCAGTACGCACAGAGCGATCGCCCGAACGCGCTCGACGAGTGACGGTTCGTGCAACACGGCGGTCCGCCCGCGTCGCGGAATTGCCCGCGCGCGAATCGCGGACGTCCGCCGCCGCCTGCGCGCGCCGAGTGTCGACGAGCCGCCACATGGCCCATGCGCCGACGCTGCGCAGCGGGCGCCAGACCTCCGCGCGCGCCAGAGCCTGCTCAGGAGCAGGACGTTCGTGGAGCCCGTCCAAGAGTCGCAGTCCCTCGCGCACACCGAGGTCGCCGGCGGGCATGACGTCCAGTCGTCCGAGCCGAAACATGAGGAACATCTGCGCACTCCACGTGCCGATGCCGCGCACCTCGGTGAGACGCTCGATGATCTCGTCGTCGCTCCGACGCGCGATCCGAGCGAGATCCAGACGACCGTTCTCGATGCGCTCGGCCAGGTCGCGCAACGCGACGAGCTTGTTGCGCGACAGCCCGGCGGTGCGCAGCTCGCGCTCGGGGAGCGTGAGCAAGTCCGCCGGCTTCGGAAACGCGGAGCCCGTAGTCAGCGCGCACACGCGCGCGTAGATCGTGGCCGCCGCCTTGCCGTGCAGCTGTTGGTAGACGATCGCGCTCGCGAGCGAGACGTAATGCGATCGCTGGCGCGCGTTCTCGGACTCCGGAAAGCCTGGAAAGCGCGGCAGCTTGGAGAGCACGTAAGCCAGGAGCGGATCGCGCTCTCGCAACGCTCGCAATTCACGGGTATTCGGCTTCACGGGCAGTCACCTAGCATGCGAGCGACCGAGCCTGCAGCCCGCACGAGGATCGCTCGATCTCGTCTCGCTGCGGAGCGTCGACTTCGACGACCGCGCGCCTGCACGGTTCGTCCTTCTCGCCATCCGAATCTCCCGCCATCCGACAAGAGAACGCGCTCCAGCCCCATGGCTGAAGCGCGTCGTGCTCCGGTGAAGGTGAGCGTCAGCGATCGGCGAGAGACCTAATCGTCGTCGTCCGCTTCGACGAACTCGTCGTCGTCATCGTCGTCGTCATCGTCGTCGTCGTCATCCTCTTCCTCGTCGTCGTCTTCGTCCTCGTCGTCGTCGTCCAGATCGAGATCGAGGTCGAAGTCGCCGTCGTAGTCGTCCGACGCCTGGATCGTCGACACGGACGATTCGCGTTCCAGCTCGGGAGTGGATTCCGTCAACAGGGATAGTGCGCTTGCGTGGCGAAGCTGCATTGTGGTCCTCGGGGCGAGGTGGATGGCTCCCCCCAACTGATGGCTCGACGCTTTGGGAAAGTGAACGCTCGGTGCTTGACGCTCGCTCGTGACCTCCAGGCTCTCCAGGGGCCGGCGATCAGGCTGTTCTTTTCCGCAGGTCCCTCGAATTTCGCAAGAAAAAAAAGTGGCAGGCTGCGCCGGCGTGCAAGTCGCCGAGTGGCGCACGGGGCCGGACGCGGTGCGCTGGGCGGATCCGCGCTCGCTGACGCCGGGCGAAGCGCGGTGGTGGACGGTGCCGGCTTTACCGCACTCGGGTGC
>JANLUN010000635.1:0-5110 GCA_031363505.1 Planctomycetota bacterium
GCCCATACCCATTGGGTGGGGCTGGACGGCCCTCACCATATTCGACGATGGTTCGGGGACCTGTCTAGTCGGCGCGGTCGCCGGCAAGATCCTGCGCTTCGATGGCTCCGGCTGGTCGATCCTGAGCTCCGCGCCGAACGAGATTTATTCCCTGACGGGGTTCGACGACGGCACGGGTCCCGCGCTGTATGCCGGCGGTGCATTCACGTCGATCGACGGCGTGAAAGCGAACCGCGTCGCGAAGTGGAACGGGACGAGCTGGTCCGCGCTCGGCGGCGGCATCACTTCGACACCGACGTCGTACACGAAAGCCGTGCACGCGCTCGCGAGCTACGACGACGGCTTCGGCAACGGTCCGGCACTCTTCGCCGCGGGCTCGTTCGATCGCGCGGGTGGCGATGTCGTGGAGGACATCGCTGCCTGGCGGCGGTGCACGTTCGCCGGCACTCCGTTCTGCTTCGGCGACGGCTCGCTCGCGACGCCGTGTCCGTGCGCGCTGCCGAACACGGTCCCCAGTCCCAGTGGTGCGGCCGATGCGGGTTGCGCGAACTCGTCCAACTCGAGCGGCGCGAGATTGCGCGCGTCGGGCACGACGAGCCCCGACACCGTGCGTTTGCACGGATCGTCACAGACACTCGCGGGCTACACGATCTTCATCGCGGGGAACGGCACCGAGGTCGGCGGCGTCGCCTACCACGACGGTGTCCGCTGTGCCGGCGGGACCTTCTTGCGGATCGGTGCGCAGAATGCGACCGGTGGGACGACGGTGTATCCAAACCTCGCGCTCGGGTTCACGCTTCCGCTGCACGTCGTGAGCGGGGTGACGCCGGGATCCGGTCTCACGCGCTTCTACCAAGCGCTCTACCGCGACGCGACGCCGGGATTCTGCAGTGCGGGCACGCTCAACCTCACGAACGGCGTCGAGATCGTCTGGTAGCGCTACGCGATCGCCAGACGCTCACCGCTCTTGACATCGCTGATCTCGAACTCGAGCTCCGTCTCGCCGCGGAACGCGTTCCACTTCGGCGCGTAGACCGCGTGAACGGGCTTGCCCATCGCGAGCTCGCCCGCGCGGTGCGCCATTCCGAACACCAGCGCGTGACCGCCGTACTTGATCATGTAGCGACTCTGCTCGCTCCCGCTCGCTGCTATGATTCAACGGTCCCTCCATGCTCCCCCCGCACACGAGGCGCAACACAGCGAAGCGTTGGCTCGTCGTTCTCGCCGCGCTCGTCGCAGGTTGCTTCGTCGCGGAGCTCGGCTACCGCTGGCGGCGGACCCAGCAAAGACGGCCTTACGACCGCGCCGCGGTCGCGCGCGCGCTGGCGTCGCTCGCCGGTGAATACACGGCGCCTATAGAACGGACCGACGGGCGCGAGATCGTCGAGAGCGCGCGGCCCGGCGGCCCCGAGGGGAATCACATCGTGCTGCACCCCTACCTCGGATTCGACGTCGCTCGCGAGTCGGAGTTCCTCGAGGACGTGCAGGCGTGCGGCGCGCGCGAGGATTCACCGAACCGCTTCGACGTCCTGGTGCTGGGCGGATCCGTCGCGCAAGTTCTCGCGGAGCAGGAGTGCCACGTCCTCCTCGACGCGCTGCACACCGTTCCGCGTCTCTCCGGTGTCCCGATCGCGGTGCACTCGTACGCGCGCGGAGGCTTCAAGGAGCCGCAGCAACTCATCGCGCTCGCTTACCTGTTCTCGCGCGGGTTCGACTGCGACCTCGTCGTGGTGGTGGACGGCTTCAACGAGGTTGCGCTCGGGAACTACAACGCGCAGCACGACAGCTCGCCGCTCTTTCCGTCGCTGAGGCACTGGGCGTACTTGACGGGTACGGGGCTGGCCGACCCGGCGTGCGTCGACGTGCTCGTCGAGCTGCGCACCGCGCAGAAGCGCACGGAGCGGCTCGCGCGCCTCGCGCAGCATCTCGGCTGCGACGCGAGCGCCGTGCTCGGAGACATCGTGCTCGGTGCGCTCGAGCCGATGCGCAGCCGTACCGTCGCGCTGCAAGAGCGCTTCGCGAGCGCGATGAAGCTCGACGCGCGCACGTCGCCGACGCTGCACGGCCGCGCGTTCCCCGCCGACGTAGCGGCGCGCTTCGACGGCATCGTGGCGAACTGGGCGCAGTCGTCGATCTCGATCGACGCGATGTGCCGTGCGCGCGGCATCGCTTTCCTTCATGTCCTGCAGCCGAACCTCCACGACGAAGGATCGAAGCCGCTCACCGCCGAGGAGCGCCGGACCGGAACCGCCTGGCCGGCGTGGATCGAAGGAGCCCGCGAAGGCTACCCGCGCCTGCGCGCGCACGGCGCGGCGCTGCGCGAGAAGGGGATCCACTTCGTCGACTGCTCGATGATCTTCCGCGACGTGACCCAGTCGCTCTACTACGACGCGGGCCACTTCAACGAAGCCGGCAACGTCCTCCTGGCGCGCGCGATCGCGGCCGCGCTCGGCGACGAGGTCGACCTCCCGCGCCTGAGCTCGGGACGTTAACGGCGGAGCGGCGCCCTAGGTTCGCATGTCGACGCAGTTCACTCGCACGGCGCTCGTCACGGGCGCGAATCGCGGAATCGGGCTCGAAGTGTGTCGCGAGCTCGCGCGGCAAGGCTTGCGCGTCGTGCTGACCGCAAGTGGGAGCGCGCGCGTTCAAGTCCCTCGACGATGGATCGGGTCCGTGTCCCAGGATCTTCGCGGCGGGCCTGTTCAATCGCGCGGACGCGGACGGTGTGAAGCACATCTCGGCATGGGAGCCGTGCGATTTCGTCGGCACCACGTTCTGTTTCGGCGACGGCTCGCTCTCCACGCCGTGTCCGTGCGCGCCGCCGAACGGTTCCGCCGACGCGGGTTGCACGAACTCGCATCATCTCTCCGGCGCGAAACTCACCGCCCTCGGAACGACGAACCCCGACCAAGTTCGATTGCGGGGAACGACGCTGAACACGTACGGCTTTACGGTCCTCCTCTCAGGAACGGGCGTGATCACCGAGGGCGTCGCGTACGGGAGCGGTGTCCGCTGCGTCGACGGCAGCTTCGTGCGGTTCGGCAGCCAGTTCGCCGCGTGGGGCGCGGTCGCGTATCCGAACGCGGCTCTCGGTTTCGATCGTCCGCTGTCGCAGGTGAGCGGCGTGACGCCTGGGCTCGGACAGACGCGCTTCTATCAGGCGCTCTACCGCGACACCGGTGTGAATTCCTGCGCACCGCCGTGGGTGAACCTCTCGAACGCGGTCGAGATCACTTGGTAGGCGAGCCTCGCTAGGCTCAGCGCCTGCTAACCACAGCATCGAGTCAGCGCGGGTTCGATCGCCGCGCGGAGCGAGCAGCATTCCATCGGCGCTCGCATTAGGATGCGGGCATGGCGAAGAAGAAGGCGACGCGGCGCGCTCGGCCGAGCTCCGGCAAGGCAGCTCCGGGCAAGCTCCTCGTGAAGCCGAAGGCGCGCGCCGCTGTGAAGGCGAAGGCGCGCGCCGCTGCTTCGAACACGCGTGTCGAACGCGCCGCTTCGCAGCGTCCGTCCGGCGCCGCCGTGCCCGACGGGATCTCGGTCGTCGTCGGGATCGGTGGATCAGCGGGCGGGCTCGCGCCGCTGCGCGAATTCCTCGCGGCGCTTCCGGTCGACCGCGGCATGGCCTTCGTCGTCGTGACGCACCAGGCGTCCGATGGCCAGAGCCTCTTGCCGGAGATCCTTGCCAAAGCGACCGCGATGCCGGTGCAGGAGGTGCACGACGGCATGCGCGTCGAGGCCGATCACGTCTATGTCGTCGGTCGCGGCCACCGCGTGGAACTCACCGACGGCGTGCTGCAGATCGAGCACGCGCTGGAGCGTGGCATCACGCCGTTGCCGATCGACACCTTCTTCCGCTCGCTCGCTCGCGACCAAAGGCAGCGCGCCGTCGGAGTCATCCTGTCCGGCACCGGAACGGACGGCACCCTCGGCTTGGCTGAGATTCAGGCTGCCGGCGGCCTGTCGCTCGTGCAGGCGCCCGGCTCCGCGGAGTTCGACGGCATGCCGGCGAGTGCCATCGCCGCCCACTCGGCCGACACGGTCTTGCCGATCGCGGACCTCGCGGCTTTCCTCATCACCTACGTCCGCGATCGCACGGCGAACCCGGCGGCGCGCGAGGAGCTCGAGCAAGCGCCCGAACTCGACCGGATCCTCGACACCATCCGCGTGCGCGGCGGTCAGGACTTCTCGGAGTACAAGCGCGGGACCCTGGTGCGGCGCGTCGAGCGCCGGATGGAGCTGCACGGCATCACGCGCCTGCAGGACTACGAGCGCTTCCTCACAGCGAACGTCGAGGAGATCGACGCGCTGTGGCGTGATTGGCTGATCGGCGTCACCCGATTCTTCCGCGACCCGGAAGCCTTCGACGCCCTCGCGAGTTCGGCCTTGCCAGCGTTGCTCACCGCGCACAAGGTCGGCTCGCCTTTACGCATCTGGGTCCCCGGTTGCGCGACGGGCGAAGAGGCGTACTCGCTCGCCATGGTCGCGATCGAGGCGCTGCAGGACAGCGGCAAGCGCCTGGAGGTGCGGGTGTTCGCCACCGACCTCGACCCCGACGCCATCCACACCGCCCGCCAGGCGCGCTATCCGGCAGGGATCGCGGCCGACGTCGGTGCCGAGCGGCTCGAGCGTTTCTTCCTGCGCGAGGAGCGCGGCTTCCGTGCGAAGCGAGAGCTGCGCGACGCCGTGGTGTTCGCGGTGCAGAACGTGCTGCTCGATCCGCCCTTCACGCATGTGGACGTGATTTCCTGCCGCAACCTGCTGATCTACATCTTGGCGAACGCGCAGCAGGAGCTGCTGCCGATCTTCCACTACAGCCTGAATCCCGGCGGGCTGCTCCTGCTCGGCTCCTCAGAGAGCGTCAGCGGCCTCGAGGAGCTCTTCACGCCGCTCGACCGGCGCCGGAAGATCTTCCGCCGCAACGACAGCGCACCGTCCGCGTCCGTGTCTCATCGGGCCGGCCGACCGCCGTTCGCGCGCAACGCCGCGAAGGAGGGGCTCGCCACCGGCGCGGTCCGCACGGATCTGGCGGAGTTGCAGCGGAGAACGCTAGCGGAGCGCTTCGGTCCGCCGGCCGCACTCGTCGACGGCCGAGGGCAAATCCAGCAGA
>JANLUN010000643.1:0-10372 GCA_031363505.1 Planctomycetota bacterium
GTCGTCGAGATGAGCGACGTCTTGCAGTACGTGTGGGGCAAGACGCTCGGTCGTCACAAGATCATGGCGACGGTGAGCCCCAACAAGACGTGGGAGGGATTCCTCGGCGGCATCGCGAGCGCGACGCTCCTCAGCTTGTCGATCCGGTTCCTGACGCCGTTCTCCGTGCTGGAATGTCTCGGCGTCGCATTCTTGGTCTGCCTCGCGGGATTCGGTGGCGGCGCGGTCATGAGCGCGGTCAAGCGCGACTTCGGTGTAAAAGACTTCGGCGGCATCATCCCGGGCCACGGCGGCATGCTCGACCGCGTCGACTCGTTGTGTTATGCCGCACCCGTCTTCTTCCACTACGTTCGGAACTTCTACATCCCGTGACCCCCACGGTCCTTTGGGCAGATGCGGAGTCCACGCATCGAAACGACGCAGGAAAGCCGAGGAGCGGCTGAGCTCGACACCGCCGCGCCGGCCGCGACCAGCGGCAGGCCGTTGCCGGAAGTCCGCCCGCGAAGCATCGGCGCGCGCATCGCGCAGATGGCGTTCTTCCTGTTCGCCATGCGCCCGTTCATGGCGGTGTTCATCGGCCTGCGCGTGCGCGGCCGCGAGCACTTGCCGAAGCGCGATCCGTTCATCCTCTACGCGAACCACGCGAGCCACCTCGACACGGTCTCGCTGCTGAACTTGTTCCCGCTGATGCGGCTCGAGCGCATCCAGCCGGTCGCCGCGGCCGACTACTTCGAGCGCAATCGCTTCGTCGCGTGGCTGAGCCGCACGTTCATCAACATTCTCCCGATCACCCGGCGCAACATCACGTCCGACAACAACCCGGTGCGACGGATGCAGGCGGTGCTCGCGCTCGGACATTCGCTCGTCATCTTCCCCGAAGGAACGCGCGGCACGGGCGAGGAGATCGGCCACTTCCACTCGGGGATCGCGCACCTCCTCGCGAAGTCACCGGACATCGACGTCGTGCCGGCGTACCTCATGAACATGGGCCGCAGCCTGCCCAAAGGCGAGTTCATCCCGGTGCCGTTCTTCTGCGAGATCCGTCTCGGAGCGCCGCGACGCATCACTGGCAGCCGCCAAGAGATGATCGAGGCGCTCGAAGCGGCCGTGCACGAGCTCAAGAACGGGCGCTGAGCGTGGCCGGCGCAGCGTCGCCCGGATCACCGCTCTCGCGGATCGATCGATTCGCGCGCGGACGGTGGGCGCTGATCGCGTCACTCGCGTGGGGCTTCGCCGAGGCGACGGTGTTCTTCCTCGTGCCCGACGTGCTCTTGATGTGGCTGGCGTCGCGCTCGTTGCGGTCCGGCATGAAGGGCACGGGCCTCGCAATTCTCGGTGCGCTCGTCGGCGGCGCGTTGATGCATGGAGTGGGTGCGCATTCACCCGAGTACGCCGCAGAGCTCCTCGACCAGGTTCCGGCGATCAGTCGCGAGATGATCGACGACGTGCGCAGTGAAACGGCCCAAGAGGGTCTTAGGGCCGTCCTGCTCGGGCCGATGCAAGGGCAGCCGTACAAGATCTACGCGGCGATGTGGGGCGCGCAGCGCGGGAACCTGCCCGCGTTCCTCTTCGTTTCGATCCCAGCTCGCGGCGTGAGACTCCTGCTGTGCGTGTTCTTCGCGCACTTCGTGTACCGCGCTCTCGCACGCTGGACGCATCGCCGCCCGGCCATCGAAGCCGCGATCCTCGCCGCCGGTTGGGCCGCGTTCTACGGCTTCTACTTCGCGCACTTCGCAGGCTGAGCGACGCTCACGACGCGCGCGACTCGACGCCGCGCATCATCGCCTCGCGCGCAGCGGCGGAGACTTTCGGCGCGACCATCTTCTTGAAATACACGGAGCGCTCGAACTCTTCCAAGTGCTCGCGCATGTGCGCGCCGCCTCCGCCCGTTCCGCGGTTGGCGACCTTCGCAGCCGCGGCGAGTCGCGGTCGCCACTCGATCCCCGCCGCCGTCGCCGCGAGCACGAGCCGACCGAGCACCTCGTTCACCTGACCGAGATCCGCGCGCAGGTCGTCGATCACGACCGCGGTCAGCGCTCGATCGACGCGCACGCCGTCTTTATGAGTGCGGATCGAATCCGGTGACGACTGCAGATAGTCCCAAAAGAGCTCGAACGCGACGTCGCCGCTTCCGATGCGTGCGCGGATCTTCGCGCGCTCTTGGGGCAGCACGGTCGGATAGTAGTCACAGATCGCGTCGAAGAGCGCAGTGAGCTCGTTCAATACGTCGACACCCGCGCGCTGACGCGCCTCGGTCCACGCGGCCGCGAGGTCTTCCGCGCGCGGTTTCTTGAGGAAGCCGCGCAGCCGGCGCTCCTTGCACACGAGTGCGAACTCGCGCTCGACGTTGCGCTTCCAGTTCACGAGCCGCGGCTCGATCGCAAGGAGTCGTTGTTCCCAATCTTCCATGCTGGTGTGTGTCTTCAGGGTCCTGCGCGACGTTCATTCACGCGGGAGCATCGACCTTGCGCATCCGCGCTCCGGCCATCGCGAGCGCGAGTCCGAGCGCGGCGCGCCACAAGAAACCCGGAAAGGCCTCGTGCACCGCGATCTTGGTGTTGTTGTACGTGCGCCGGTGCGCGAAGTCTTCCACTCGGCCGCCGACCGCGTGAGTCGTCATATACAACACGCCCCACAGCATCAACGCGCCGCCGAGGCCGGTCACGATCCAGCTGAGGCGCTTGTGCTGCCGATGATCCGTGCCGCGAGCGGGCTCACCTGAGTTTTCGGGCTCCACGGCGGAAGTGTAGGACGCTCGCCGCTCGCCGTGTAGCGTAGACTCACCGCCCGTCGCCATGACCCCGACGCTCTCTTCACGCGAACGATTCCTGGCCGCATGCCGCCGCGAACGCGTCGACGTTCCGCCGGCTTGGATCATGCGTCAGGCCGGTCGCTATCTGCCCGAGTATCGCGCGCTGCGCGCCAAGCACGACTTCTTGTCGCTCGTGCGCACGCCCCATCTCGCCGCCGAGGCAACGCTGCAACCGATCCGGCGCTTCGACATGGATGCGGCCGTGATCTTCTCCGACATCCTCGTCCCGCCCGCGGCGATGGGGCTGGACGTCACGTTTCACGAGAACGAGGGACCGCGCCTCCAGCCGCAGGTGCGCACGCTGCTCGACGTCGAACACCTGAAGGACTTCGACGCGGAGAGCGCCACGGGTTTCGTCGGTGAAGCGATCCGCACCGTGCGGCGCGAGCTCGGCGACTCGAAGGCCATCATCGGTTTCTGCGGCGCGCCGTGGACGACGGCGAGCTACATGATCGAAGGTGCTTCGAGCCGCAACTTCGAGGAGTCGAAGAAGCTCATGTACTCGCGCCCGGACGTCTTCAACCGGTTGTGCGAGCGCCTCGTCGACAACCTCATCCCGTACCTTGGAATGCAGATCCGAGCGGGCGCGGACGTCGTTCAGATTTTCGACAGTTGGGGCGGTGCGCTCGATGTCGAAACCTACCGGCACACGATCCTGCCGCACGTCCGCCGACTCGTCGCGGGTGCCAAGGCGCTCGGAGTTCCTGTGATCCTGTACGTCAACGGCGCGAACCATCTGTTGCAGCTTCTCGCCGGAGCGTTCCCCGACGTGATCAGCTTCGACTGGCGCGTGTCGCCGCACGAAGCGATTCGACACGTTGGTGCGCGCGCAGCGCTGCAAGGCAATTTGGATCCGTGCGCGCTCCTCGCGCCGCCTGAAATAGTGGAGCGCGAGACGGCGCGTGTGCTCGACGCGTTCTGCGAGCAATCGGGTTACATCTTCAACTTGGGCAGCGGCATCCTGCCGAGCACGCCGATCGAGAGCGTCGAGACCGTCTTTCGCACGATCCGCGCGCGGCGCAGCGGAGCACCGCTCGGCGCTGCGTCATGACCGAGAGCTCGATCCCGCGCGCGCTGCTCGAGAAGTACGCCACGTCCGCGCCGCGCTACACGTCGTATCCAACGGCAGTGGATTGGTCGAAAAACTTCGATCCCGCGCGCTATCCCGCGCTGCTCGAGCGCGCGGCCGAGGACTCCGGTCCGCTCTCCGTGTACGTGCATCTGCCGTTTTGCGCGGAGCTCTGTCTCTTCTGCGGCTGCAACGTCATCGTCTCGAAGAGCCGTTCACGCATCGATGCGTACATCGATCGGTTGGACGCCGAATTCGCGCGCGTCGGCGCGACCGGCATCGGCAAGCGAGCGGTGCGCCAGTACCACTGGGGCGGCGGTACGCCGACACAGCTCGACCTCGCGCAGATCGAGCGCGTGCAAGCCGCTTTCGAGCGCACGTTCCACCTTGCACCCGACGCCGAAGTCGCGGTCGAGGTCGATCCGCGGGTGACTTCGGCCGCGCAGATCGAGCTCCTCGTCGCGCTCGGCTTCAACCGCGTGTCGCTCGGTGTGCAAGACTTCGAGCCGCGCGTCCAGGAAGCCATCCATCGCGTGCAGAGCGAGGAAGAGACGCGCGCCGTCGTCGATGTCGCGCGCTCGAGCGGCATCAAGTCGGTCAACATCGACCTGATCTACGGGCTGCCGCACCAGACCGAAGTCGGTTTCGCGCAAACCGTGGAGCGCGTGCTCGCCATTCGTCCGGAACGTGTCGCGCTCTTTCACTACGCGCACGTGCCGTGGATGAAGCGCCACCAAACGGCGGTGCACATCGACCAAGCGCCGGCCTCCGACGTGAAGCTGTCCATCTTCATGCACGCGGTCGAGCAATTCCGTGCCGCCGGGTACGTGTACATCGGGCTCGACCACTTCGCTTTACCGGAGGATGAGCTCGCGATCGCGCTCTCGCAGGAGAAGCTGCAGCGCAACTTCATGGGCTACACGACGCGCCGGGGCACGGACATGGTGTCGCTCGGCGTGTCGAGCATCGGCGACGTCGGCGGGTGCTACGTGCAGAACGCGCCCGCGGAAGCGGACTACAAGGCGGCGATCGATCAGCGCGGCTTCGCGACGCAGCGCGGGCACGAGCTCACGGCCGACGATCGACTGCGGCGCGACGTGATCTTGGGGCTGATGTGCAACGGCGTGCTCCGCAAAGCGACGATCGAAGCACGTCACGGCATTCGCTTCGACACGACGTTCGCGAGCGAGCTCGCGGCGTTGCGACCGCTCGCCGACGACGGGCTCGTGCAACTCGACCCCGAGGCGCTGCGCCTCACGCCGATCGGCCAGATGCTGATGCGCAACGTGGCCGTCGTGTTCGACCGCTACCTCGCGGAGCGCAAAGCGCGCGGCGAGGACGCACGCTCGACGTTCTCGAAGACGCTCTGAGGATCAGGGCCGGACGGTCACGAGCTCGCCCGGCCGCAACGCGATCGGCACGCGCGTCACTTCGACCTCGCCTTTGTAGAAGACGACCTCTGTGCCGATCTCCTCGACGGCGAGCACCTCGGACCGACCGCCCTGGATGAACGGACGTTGCTCGACGAGCGCCATCTGTCCGCGCCAGCAGAGCATCGTGAGCTCGTTCCCATCCGCGTCCAGCACGGCGAAGTAGTCCGCGAAGTCCTTGCGCTCGCCGAGATCCGCTTGCACGTGGCACTGGAGCGACACGGGAATTTCGAGCTCCGCGAACTTGGTGTCGCGCGGAACTTCGTAATCGAAAACGAACGCGATCTCCTTGCTCGTCAACTGGAAGCGGAGACCCTCGGCCGCCACGGCGCCGAAGTCGAACCGACCTTCCTCGTCGCTCACGCGCGACAGGCGCCATTGGGTCGGCGTGTCTGGATCGCTCCTGCGTCCGAGTCGAACGTGGACTCCCGCGATCGCGCGGCCGCTGTGCGAGACGACGCGGCCGGCGACGCGCTGCACGGATGGATCGTCGGGGATCACGATCTCGATCGGCGCGCCGCCAGGGGTCGCGTGCTCGCGCCGACCGAGCGCCACCGACTTCGGATCGACGGCGAGGAGCACGTACTCGCGATCGAGCACATTGTCGATCTCGAATCGACCCTCGGCGTCGGCGATCACTTCCGGCGTGTGCTTTTGCGAGCGAAACGCTTCTTCGACGGTGACGTTCTGCGCCATCATCACGTCGCCTTCTTTTTGGACGAAGCTGCCGAACGGCGTGCCGTCCTTGATCCACACGAGCGCGCCCGCGACGGGCTTGTCATGCGCGTCGACGACGCGGCCGCGAATCGACAGCGGCTTGGCGCCGAGCATCAGTGTGATGTCGAACGGCTTGCCGAGCGCCTGCAGAGTTGCGCGATCGGGGAGCTCCTCGCGGGCGGGCGCGAAGCCGGACTTGATCGCGTGGATCTTGCGGAAGTCCGATTTGGGCATCCACTCTTCGGCCTCGTTCTTCCCCGGGATGTCGCCGCCGATCGCGAGCGCGAAGTCGAACTCGAAGCGTCCGTCGGACTTGGTCGTCTCGATCGCGGCTCCGTGCGAAACGAGCGCACCGTCCGCCGGTCGCCCATCGGGCTCGAGCACGACACCGCGCACGATCGCGTGCGGTCTCTCGGGGTGCTTCATCACGATCTCGAGATCGAGGATCGTGCGATCCGGCATCGCGATCGACTCGAGCGCGTGGCCGGTCGCGCGCGCGGTGAGCTGCCCAGGGCACGCCGGCACGTCACCCAGCTCGAAGCGACCCTCCGCGTCGGTGCGCGCATCGCGTGACGTTCCGCCCGACGTGTCGAGGATCGCGCCCATGCTCGCTCGCAGCTTGTCGTCGATCGACGACCACACGTCCGCGCCGACGATCGGACGGCGCGACTCGTCGAGAACGCGACCGGCCACCGTGATCCGCGGTCCGACGACGATGAGCGCGCGACGTTCGCGATCGGAGGCCTCGAGCCTGGGGTGGAGCACCGTGGTCCACGCATCGTTCTCCGCGGACAGCTGGAACACGTGCTTCGAGTCGGCGAACTCGAACTCGCCGGTCGAATCGGTCCGTGCGAGCGCGTTCTCCCTGCGCGTCGACAAGGCAGGCGACGCGCTGCCGAAGATCTCGATATTCGGCACGGGGGATCCGTCGAGGTCGAGCACGCGGCCGTGGACGAGCGACGTCGGTGCGGCAGGAGTCTCGATGGGCTTCGCCGCGGGCGCTGGCGCGTTCGCGACCGCCGTCCGCTCCAGCGAGATTTCGCCCGAGTCCGCGAGCTCGTCCGCGGGGAGTTCGGAAGCATCGAGCAGAGGTGCGTCAGCCATCGCGGGCGCAGCGTGCTCCGCGATCGGCGTCTCGAGCGACGTGAAGTGCACGACCGCGGCGATCGTGCCCGCGACGAGCGCGACGGCGATCGCCGCCTTGATCTTGGCGTTCATCAGAAGTCCTCCAGCAGCTGCGGGTCCGTGCGCCTGCACCCACGGAACGAACAGCGCCATCCATGCACCGCGATCGGAGCCGTGCTCGCGATCGAGCCGTTCGCGCAGCTTCTCGAGCGCCCGCGCGAGTCGCGTCTTGACGGTCTTGACGGGGATGCCGAGCTCGCTCGCGATCTCGCGCGGCGGAACGTCGTCGAAGTAGCGGCGCACGATCACCGAGCGGTACGGCTCGTCGAGTTCGAGCACGGCTCCCATCAGCATCTTCTGCCGAGCAATCGCGTCGAGCGATTCGTCGGCGGACGGGAGCACGTCGTCGCGCGCGGCGGCGCGTTCGCGCGCAACCCGCCGATCGTCGGAGCGACGATCCTGTCGCGCGAGGTTGCGCAGGACACCCGCGAACCACGCGCGCAGCGGAACGTCCTCGCCCGGCGGGCGCTCGAGCGCCGCGACCCACGTGCGCTGCACGAGATCGTCGGCGCGGTTGGAGTCCGCGACGAGGCTGCGTGCCAGCCGTCGCGCCCAATCCACGTGCGACAGAAGCTGCTCCGCGTCCTTTGCCGACCTATCCATGCTCGCCGATAAAGGATTGCCGCGGACTTCGGTTCGACCTCAGCGCGGTTGGAATAAGTTTCCCACCGCACGCGCGAGTACGCACTCCGGCGCGTTCAGAACCGCGGATTCGCGCGCCGATAAGACCGTGCCCCGGAGCGCCCGGTCACCCCCGGTGCGCCCGCATTACCCCATGGATATCGCAACACTGCTCGGGTTCCTGCTCGGCTTCGGCCTGATCCTCTGGTCGATGGCGCACAACGGCATCGCCGGATTGGCGCTGTTCGTCCACGGTCCGGCGGCCGCGGTCGTCGTCGGCGGAAGCGTCGCGGCGATCCTGATTCACTTCCCGCTGAGCGACTGCAAGAACCTCGTGAAGGTGATCCTCAAGAATTTCTTGAACAAGGTCCCTTCGCCGACGGAAGAGATCGAGCGGATCATGGAGTACGCAAACTTGGCGCGCAAAGAGGGCTTGCTTGCGCTCGAAACGAAGCTCCAAGAGGTCAACGACCGCTTCTTCGCCAAAGGCGTGCAGCTCGTCGTCGACGGCTTCTCGGCCGAGACGGTGCGCGACATCCTCGAGCTCGAAGCGGAAGTCGAGAAGCAGCGCCACAACGTCGGCAAGACGATGCTCCAGCAGTTCGGCACGTTCGCGCCGGCGTTCGGGATGGTGGAGACGCTTATTGGTCTCGTGCAGATGCTCTCGAACTTGTCGGATCCCTCGAAGATCGGCGCGGGCATGGCCGGCGCGCTCGTCGGAACGTTCTACGGCGCGTTCGTGGCGAACATGATCATGCTGCCGCTCGCGGGCAAGCTCGACATCCGCTCGAAGGAGGAATACCTCCTGCGCGAGCTGATGATCGAGGGCATCGTCGCCATTCAGTCCGGCGAGAAGCCGCAACTCATCAAAGAAAAGCTCAAGGGCTTCCTGCCGCCCTCGCTGCGCGAAAGTGTCGCGGCCTGATCCGTGGCCAAGAAGAAACAAGAAGAAGCAGCACACAGCGAGAGCTGGCTCGTCAGCTACTGCGACATGATCTCCCTGCTCGTCACGTTCTTCTTGATGATGATGACGTTCTCCAGCAAGGAGGAGTTCGACGTCCACCAAGTCGGCATCGGGCTGTTGAACGGCCGCGGCGGGATCTGGAAGTCGCCGATCAGCTTCCCCGAGCAAGAGGAGCTCGATCCGAGCGTCGTCGGCCGGTTGGCGCGCGACCTCGCGGCGATGGGCGAAGTGCAAGCGGGCGAACAGGCGACTTCGATCCAAACGCAGCAAGACGGTTTCGCGATCAGCTTCGATACAAAGTCGTCGTTTGCACCGGGCTCCGCGACCGTGACGCCGGCGCTCCAGAAGAACCTGGCCACAGTTTCAGGCGCGCTGCAGGGCTACACGAACCTCGTGGTCGTCGAGGGCTTCACCGACGATCGCTTCCAGCCCACGCCGCAGTACCCGACCGCGGAAGCGCTCGGGATCGCGCGCGCGCAAGCCGCGGCGCGCGTGCTCTTGGAGAACAGCCTGATCGCGCCCGATCAACTGCAAGTCGCGAGCGCCGGAGCGCTTCGGCCGCGCACGACGAACGATTCGGCGACCGGGCGCACGAGCAATCGGCGCATCGAGATCCGCGTCGTGTCGCTCGCGAAACCCAAGCTCGGCGCTTCCGGGGAAGCGCGGTGAGATCGCGACCGCAATCGACCTCCGATGTCTGAGACGCACGACAAGCAGCATGGTCACGACCAAGCCGGTGAAAAAGGCGCGCACGGCGGCGATCACGCCGCGCATCCGCCGCACGCGAAGCACAAGGAGCATGAGCACGACCACGGTCCGGGCACACCGCCGTGGCTCATCTCGTTCGGCGACATGATGACCCTGTTCCTGTGCTTCTTCATCATGCTCGTGACGATGGGCAAGGAGCAGGACGCGGGCCTCGTCGCCAGCGGCCTGGGTCCGCTCGTCGCCGCGCTCGAGAGCAGCGGCATGGACGGCGCGCTCGACGGCGCGGAAGTGCTCTACGCCGTCAACACGTACCGCCGGCGCTTCGGCCTCGCGGCGATCACCGATCCCGATCACATCAACGGCGCACCCGAGGTCAAGAGCGCGTCGGAAGTCGAAGGCATCGTGAAGAAGGCGCTGCGCCCGTACTCGGAGTTGAAGCAGCCGTTCGTCGCCGATTTTCGCGAGGACTCGGCCGATCTGTCCGACAGCTCGCGCCGGTATCTCGATCTCCTCGTCGACACGCTGCGGCCCGGGTTCGGTCAGCTGCTGATCCTCGAAGGCCATGCGGATGACGCGGGCTCGAAGTTCGCGAACAACGACGCGTGGCTCGCCAGCGCGCGCGCGCAAGCGGTGAAGAACTACTTGGTCGAACAACATGGCCTCATCCCGCAGCGCGTCGAAGCGCGTGCGTGGGCCATCGAAGTGCGTGGGCCCGGCATCAGCCGCCGCGGCGTTGACGCACGCTTCATCCAACCGGAGAAGCAGGAACAGAGCTGAACTCCAAGGAAGCCCCCATGGCAGACAAGAAAGACAGCGCGCAAACCGAGAAGAAGCCCGGCGAGGAAGCCGTGGCGGCGAAGAGCAAG
>JANLUN010000645.1:0-1889 GCA_031363505.1 Planctomycetota bacterium
TATGGGTGCGCCGAACAGCGCCATGATGCCGTCGCCGGTGTACTGGTTGACGGTGCCTTCGAAGCGGTGCACGCCTTCGGTCAGGATCTCGAAGAAGCGCTCGAGGATGCGGTGCCACTGCTCGGGTTCGAGCTGCTCGGCCAGCTCCATCGAGCCTTTGACGTCGGCGAACAACACCGTGACTTGCTTGCGCTCGCCTTCGAGCGCGGACTTCGACTGCAGGATCTTGTCGGCGAGGTGCTTCGGGGTGTACGAGCGCGGGTCGCGTTCAGGCGTCGCGGGGTTCGCGGGCGGAGTCGATGTGACCCAGGCGAGCGCGCTCTCCTCGCGGCGCGCGACGCGCTGCACATCCACCAGCTCCTCGACGACTTCCTCCAGCGCGCCGTCGTCGAGTTCGAATTGCCGTTGCAACATGCGCAGCGACAAGCGACCGCTCTCTTCGAGGTGGCGCCGGACCTCGCGGACGACGTCGAGCAGATTCATCGCGGCGATTCCAACAGCGGCGCCACGCGCTCGGCGTGCCCCGTCGCGCCCATCTCGGTGAAGAGGCTATGCGCGTCGCGCAGCCACTGCTCGCGGCCGGGCGCGTCGGAGAGCAGGCCCGCGAGTCGCGCGCGCTCGACGTGGATCTGCGGCTCGAAGGAACGCGCTCCGGTCGAGTGCACGAGCGCCAATGCACGATCGAGGATGGACTCGACCTCCGCCCGCGCGGCGACGCCGTCGAGCGTCAGTAGCACCCGGGCGCGGCCGAGCAGCGCGCGCACCTCGGCGACCCGCATCTGCGCGCGCAATGCGATCTCGTCCGCGGCCTCGGCGAGCTGTCGCGCGCGCGGCGCGTCGCCGAGGCCGAGGTGCGCCTCGGCGAGCGCTGCCACGTAGTAGGGCTCCAAGAAGAGCCCTGATTGCTTGGCGCGCCCCAGCTCGAGGGCGAATTCGAGGCTCTCGCGGGCGCTCTGCCACTGCTGGGCCAGGACGCAAGCCATCCCGTAGCTGGCGTGGGCCCCAACTCGGCCGAGCACGCTGCCGATCTTCTCGGCGGATTCGATCGCGCGTCGGGCCATCGACAGCGCTCCCGATGCGTCTCCGGCACGCTCGAAAGTGTCGGCTCGCATGAAGTCGATCCAGTTCGCCATCTCATTCTCGCCGAAGCGACGCGCTCGCTCGTCGGCACGCTGGAACGCTGCGGCCGCTTCTTGAAAGCGGCCGAGATCCCTGAGGATCACGCCTCGGTGCCAGAGCGAGTCGGCGGTGCTGATTCCGATCGTCGCAATCCCCAGCGCGGGATCGACTTCGGCGAGCGCGATCTGCTCGTCGTTCATCTGCTGTGCGCGTGCGAGATCCCCAATCAGCCAGAGCGTGAAGTCGAAGGCGGTTCGCGCCGACCAGCGCAGCTCGGGATCGCCGGTCGCATCCGCCAGCCCGACCGCCTCTTCGAAGTGCGGGATGGCTCGCTGCGGATTCCCACCCAGGCCATGAATCAGCCCGAACGCGTTGTGGAGGCGCAGCTGCTCGCGGGCATCGCCGCGTTCGATGGCGAGCGCCTTGCCCACGCCGAAGATCTGGGCGGCGCGCTCATGCGTCATGCCCACGCGCCAGCCGAAGGTCAGCAGCTCGCCCGCCGCGCGCAGTCGCAGCGCCACGCCCTCGTCCGAGGCTGGCGCGGCCTGCAGGATCTCCCAGACGCTTTCCCAGTGCCGCACGGCTTCCAC
The DNA here is from genome assembly GCA_031363505.1 of Planctomycetota bacterium. GTDB lineage: Bacteria > Planctomycetota > UBA1135 > UBA1135 > JANLUN01. The sequence continues at coordinate 1,710 of JANLUN010000645.1, forward strand.
CGGCGAATCGAAGCCGGCGACGCCCGCCGCGCGCGCGTGCCACTGCGCCGCTGTCAGCACCTCGCCCGCTTGCTCCCAGTGATACGCGAGCAGCGCGGCGCGCTCGTCGAGCTTCTCCGCGTCGAGCTGCTCGATCGCACGCGCGGCGGCCGCGTGCAGCTCGGCGCGCCGCGCCGCGAG
>JANLUN010000658.1:0-3245 GCA_031363505.1 Planctomycetota bacterium
CTCGCGACGACTACGTCGAGAGCCGCGTCTCCGCGGCGCTGAGTGAGATCGCGCGCGAGTACATCGTCCGCGGCTACATGGACGTGTCCGTCGCCGATCCGACCGTGACGTTCGATGCCGACCGGACGCACGCCAACGTGCACGTCTCGATCGAAGAAGGCACTGCGTACAAGCTCGCCGCCGTTCGCTTCAACGGCGATCTCGTCTTCGCGGCCGGCGAACTGGAAGCGTGCGCGGCGCCGTTCCTCGGCGAGCCGTTCGCCGAGCGCGTCGCGCTCGAGATCGAGGGCCGCGTCGAGGACTTGTACGCCGGCCGCGGCTACGCCGACGTGCGCGTCGAGCACGGCACGCGACAAGTTTCCGCCGACGGAAGGGTCACGCTCGACTACCAGGTCGCGCCCGGCCCGGTCGTCAAGATCGGTTCGATCGCGGTGCACGGCGACGACAAAACGAACGAAGGCTTCGTGCTCTCACGTCTGCAGCTCGAGCCGGGCGACGTGTACAGCCGCGCGAAGGAGCGCGAGAGCCACAGCCGTCTGTACCAGACGGGACTCTTCAAGTCGGTGAAGCTCGCGCTCGAGCCGGACCCAGCCGACACGACGACGCGCGCGCTGACGATCGACCTCGAAGAGAGTCCGAGCCTCGAGGTGTTCCTCGAGCCCGGCTACGGCTCGTACGAGGAGCTGCGCCTCAGCGGCGGCGTGCGCGAGAGAAACCTGTTCGGCCGCGGGCTCATCCTGCAAGGCGAAGGAACGCTGGCGCACCTCGCACAACGCGGAAAGCTGTCGATCATCGATCCGTGGTTCCTGGGAAGCGACGTGTCGGCCGACTTCTCGATCTTCGGCAACCAGCGACAAGAGCCGTCGTTCGACAAGTCCGAGCTCGGCGCGGGGATCGACTTCAAGCGCCGCTCAGGGCGTTTCCACGAGACCAACCTGGGCTACCAGTACAAGCTGTCGGATGTCTCGAACGTCGACATCGTCGATCCGGTGCCGGAAGGCGCCGCGGACGACGTGAACATCTCGTCGATCGCGCTGACGCACACGTACGATCGGCGCGACGACGTGATCCAGACACGGCGCGGCCTCCTCACCAAGGCGACGATCGAGTACGCCGACAAGACGATCGGCTCGGAGCTCGACTTCGTGCGCCTGCGCCTGACGCAGTCGATGTTCGTCGCGATGACCGAGAACGCGACGATGGGATTTTCGTTCCGAACCGGATTCATCGCACCGACCCACGGCACCGAGACGATCCCGCTGCAAGAGCGGTTCTTCAACGGCGGTGAGAACACGGTGCGCTCGTTCCAGGAGAACGAGCTCGGGCCGAAGGATTCGGACAACAATCCGATCGGCGGCGAAGCGTGGAACGCAGGTTCCGTCGAGTGGCGCAACACGATCCGCGGATCGCTCGACGGCGCGCTGTTCTACGACATCGGAAACGTGGTGCTCGAGTACGACGACTACTTCGAGTTCAGCGGCCTGCGTGAAGCGATCGGGATCGGACTGCGCTATCAATTGCCGGTCGGCCCGATGCGACTCGACTGGGGCGTGAATCCCGATCCCGACGGCGACGAGGTGCGCAGCGTGCTGCACTTCTCGGTCGGGATGGCGTTCTAGAGCTGCGCGTCTCCGCGCTCGATCACTTGGCCTTCTTGGCCGATGGAGCGCGCATGTACGAGAAGAGCTCGCCCGCGGCGAAGCCCAGGATTCCCGCGGCAAGGATCGCGAGCGAAACCGGCATCTCGGCCGTGACGATCCAGAAGATGTTGATCCGCGCAGTATCGAGGTTGCTCACGACGAAGAGTCCGAGCAGCGCGATCACACCCCAGGCGAGCAGCTTGCGAATGTTCATGCTTCTCCCGTCATCCGAATACGATCCCCTGCGCGAGCGGCAGCTTTGTCGACCAGTTCACGGTGTTCGTCTGGCGTCGCATGTACGCCTTCCACGAATCCGATCCTGACTCGCGTCCCCCGCCGGTGTCCTTCTCGCCGCCGAACGCGCCGCCGATCTCGGCACCTGACGTGCCGATGTTCACGTTCGCGATGCCGCAGTCGGATCCCGTCGCGGCCATGAAGCGCTCGGCGTAGCGCATGTTCAGCGTGAAGATCGCCGACGAGAGGCCTTGCGGCACGGCGTTGTGCTTCGCGATCGCGTCGTCGATGTCCTTGCAGCGAATGAGATACAGGATCGGCGCGAACGTCTCGTCTTGTACCGTCGCGTAGTGATTCTCCGCGCGCACGATCGCGGGCTTCACGAAGTAGCCGCCCGCGTTCGCGCCTGAAAGCTTCGGCGCTTCCGCTCCGCACAGGATCTTGCCACCCTCGGCGACGACCTTCTTCAGTGCGGCCTGCATCGTCGTGACGGCGCTCGAATCGACGAGCGGTCCGCACAACGTCGTGTCGCTCGACGGGTCGCCGATCTGCACGGTGCTGTACGCCTTCAAGAGACGCTTCTCGACCTCGTCCGCGATCTTCTCGTGAACGATCAAGCGCCGCGTCGTCGTGCAGCGTTGTCCAGCCGTCCCCACTGCGCCGAACAAGATCGCGGGGAGCGCGAGCTCGAGATCGGCGTCCTCCATCAACACGATCGCGTTGTTCCCGCCCAGCTCGAGGATCGTGCGACCGAAGCGCTTGCCGACCGTTTCCGCGACGCGCCGTCCGACTCCCGTCGAACCCGTGAACGACACCAGCGGAATGCGCGCGTCCTCGAGAATCTTCTGCCCGACTTCGCGCGGTGGTCCGATGCACAGCGTCGCGAGAGCGCCGAAGCCTTCCCCTTCGAGCACCGGCCGCACGACGTTCGTCATGCCGATCGCGCACAGCGGCGTGTAGCTCGACGGCTTCCACAGGCACGAGTCGCCGCACACCCACGCGAGCATCGAGTTCCACGCCCACACCGCGACGGGGAAGTTGAACGCAGTGATCACGCCGCAGACGCCCAGCGGATGCCACTGCTCGCGCATCGCGTGCTCCGGTCGCTCCGAGTGCATCGACAGTCCGTAGAGCATGCGCGACTGCCCCACCGCGAAGTCGGCGATGTCGATCGCTTCTTGCACCTCGCCCCAGCCCTCTTGAAGGATCTTGCCCATCTCGAGCGTGACGAGCCGCCCGAGCGCGTCCTTCTTCGCGCGGATCTGGTTGCCGAGATAGGCCACGGTGTAGCAACCCACGCCGACAAAGGCGCCGTGGCTGAGCGAGATCAACCCGGCGTTGCCGGTGGTCAGGTTCAGGCCGAGCGTGGCG
>JANLUN010000660.1:0-1291 GCA_031363505.1 Planctomycetota bacterium
CTCGGGCATCAGCTCCGGCATGCCCGAGTACGGCGCGCACGTGTGGGTCGAAGGACGCACGATCCACGTCACCGCGTGGGTGAAGGATCCGAAGATCCGCGCGCTCACGCACACGTCGAGCTCGTTCCCCGGACGCTTCACGACTTCGATCGACGTCCAGCGCGACGTGATCGGCGCCAAGCATCGCTTCGACGCGCACGGCCGAGTCGAAGCGATCTTGTTCACCGACCAAGCGGTCATGGACAACTGGCAGTGGAAGGCGCACTTCATCACGACCAAGTGCACCGCGTGCACGATCTGCGAGCGCGTCTGCCCGACGAACGCGATCACGAGCGGCGAGCGCTTCTACATCGATCCCGACCTGTGCATCAACTGCTCGGTGTGCGGCGTGTACTGCCCGTTCGACGCGATCGACGACAACCGCGAGGTGGTCGTGCCGAAGCTGACGCCGAAGGAAGTTCCCAAGGCCGTCGTGCACGAAGAGCTGTGCACCGGTTGCGAGTTCTGCGTCGACGTGTGCCCGTTCGAGGCGCTCGAGATGCAGCTCTGCGACGACGGCTTCAATCGCATCGCCGTCGTGATCGAGAAGAACTGCGTGTCGTGCAAGTTGTGTGAGCAGGTGTGCATCAAGGACGCGATCGAGGTTCCGAGGAACCACCAGTTCACGGACATCGGCATGTCGTTCATGAACTACCTGCAGGACGGCCACTAGCTCGCTGCGCCTCGCACCGCGCGCATCCCTAGCGCCCCCAAGCCCTCCCCTGCCGCGCACCGGCAGCGTCGGCGTTCGAGAGTAGTCCGCCGGCGATCACCCAACGGAGATCGCCGGCGGCGTCGTTTCGAACCTCAGCGGTGCCAGATCACGGAGACTCCGTTGCTCGTGTTCGCGAACGTGCCGCACGGTCCGTGCACGTTGCGATACACGACTTGGTAGGCGCGCATCCCGCCGCTCGCCGGAACACCTCCACGGACCGAGAGCGGTAGGTCTCCAGAACCCGGATACGCGACCTGGCCGTTCGTGGTCAGCTTCACACCGAGGCGCACGAGCTTCCCGCCGACGCACGAGAGTCCGTCGTAGTACGCGGCTCCACTGAGCTGCGCGTCGCCCTGCACGAGCAGAGTGAACGTCGCGATCGGCAGTCCCGTCACGCTCAAGACGAGTTGGTCGCCGTCCCCCACCTGCGTTTGACCCGCTCCCGCGAGCTTGGCTCCGTTCGACGTCGAATTGCGGCACCCGGCCTCGCTGCCGGCCGCCGAATCGTTGCCGCACGGGCAGCTCGCGCCGCCATTC
>JANLUN010000661.1:0-7832 GCA_031363505.1 Planctomycetota bacterium
GCGATCGGGAGCACCACGACGAACATGAGGCCGAGGACCGTCCAAGTGCTCTCGACCCAATGGAGCAGGGACTGCACTCCGAGGTCGTCGTGGTCGTCGATGTCCGACACGAAGCGCAGCACGCTTCGTCGCAGGGCGGACGCGGCGAACACGAGCGCGCCGACGACGACCGACCACAGGCTCTCCGTGCCGATGCCCGAGCGCTGGATCGAGCGCAGCGTCTCTGCCGATTCCGCGTCGACGAGCGCGAGCGCGACGAGCATCGCCACGGCGCTCTTCAGGACGCCGTCGACGTCCTCCATGACCGCGCGGACTTCGGAGTGCTTGACCGCCAGCGCTTCACCGAGCGCGAGGAGACCGAAGATCGTGAGCACCGTCGTGCTCTGGAACCATTCCGGCGCGCCGCCGAGCGCCTGGATCACGGAGCTCTCCGCGAGCCACGGAATCGACGGCCCGAATCGCGCGAGAAGCGCCGTGACGAACGCCGCGAGGAACGGCCGCGCCGCGAACATCGGGACGCTTGCGAGCGTGTAGAGGAGGGCGGAGACGTTCAAGATCGACCGGGGCCAAGAGGCTCGTCGGGAAGTTCTACCGGCGCATATGCGAGCGACGACTCCTCATTCGACGCGGAACCCGCGCTGCCGCTGTTTCCAGCGTGGCGGCCGGTCTGCGCTCCTGGCCAACTTCGGGGGGGTCGGGTAGCCTTCAAGTGTCTTCGCGGCCGGCGCCGGGATCCCCGAGCTGCGCTCCCAGCACGCGGGTGCCTCGGCTCAAACGGAGTCCCATTCCAGTGCGAGAGTTTCATCGTCCCATTTCTTGGCGGTCTTGGCGGCGGCGTGTCGCCGTCGTGCTGCCTTTGGCATCGATCGCGGTCGCCGCGGGAGCGCGGATGGCGTGGTCGCAACAGGGCCCGCTCAAGGCGCCGATGAACGCGGAAGCGATCCGCCTGGCGCCGCCCACCGGGCTCGCCACGACGTCGGTCCTCGCGTGCCAAGTCGATCTCGCGTGGGACGATCACGCGCTCACGGAAACAGGCTATCGCGTCGAGCGCCGTCAAGGCATCGCTCCGTTCACCGTGATCGCGAGCTTGCCCGCGAACAGCGAGAGCTACACCGATCTCGCCGTCTCGGCCCAGAGCACGTACGACTACCGCGTTCGCGCGACGCAGAACACGAAGGTCTCGTCACCGTCCAACGTGCTGCCCGTGACGACGGATTCGAGCGTGCTGCCGGTCATCACGACGAGCCTCACGGGGACTCCGCGCGTTCAAGTCGGCGACGTGATCGAGTTCACCGTGACCGTGACCGACGCGGACACGCCCAATGTCTCGCTCGCGCTGCTGAATCCGCCGCCGGGTCTCGTCTTCGATCCGGTGTACGACGTTGCGCAGCCCGTCACGGTGACTGGTCGTTGGCTCGTGACGCGCTACGACGGTCGCGGACTGCGACCGCTCGTCTTCGAGGCGTACGACTCGTGCGGTGAGGACGTGCATGTCCAACTGACCGCGACGGTGCTCATCGAAGGGTTCATCGACGGCGCGCGCATCATCGCCGCGGACGTGACGGGCGACGGTGTGCTCGACATCATCGGCGGCGCGTCGTCCGCCACGGTTCAGGGCGTTCCCGTCATGGGGCAGGCCTACGTCTGGTCCGGTGCGAGCACGCCGAATGCCTCGCCGAGCGCGACTCTGCGCGTGCCGGGAGGCCTGCCCGGCGACGCGCTGTGCACCAATCAAGGCGTTCAACTCGCCGATGTGACGGGCGACGGCGTGCTCGACGTCGTGATCGGAACGCGGCTCGCCGACGTCAACGGCGTGATCGATGCGGGCGTGATCTACGTGTGGAAGGGCGGTCCGTCGCTCTCACACCTCGTTCCGCCGATGGCGACTCTCTCGCTGCCCGACGCGACGCTGTTCGATCGCTTGGGAACTGCGGCCGGGCAGGGGATCCAGTTCGGCGACATCACCGGCGACGGCGTCCTCGACATCATCGCCGGCTCGATCCAGACCGATGAAGGCGACATCATCGACTGCGGCGGCGTGTACGCGTGGGCGGGTGGCGCGACCCTCGTCGGCGAGCTATCGCCGACCGCGACGCTCTCGGTTCCCGGTCCCGTCGCAGGCGACGCGCTCGGATTCGCCGCGGGCCAAGGCGTGCGCGTGGTCGACGTCACCGGCGACGGCGTGCTCGACGTGATCGCAAGCGCTCAGAACGAGGACGTCAATGGAGTGATCGATGCTGGCGCGATTCACGTCTGGGCGGGCGGCGCGGGCATGACGGGAACCGTGCTTCCCAGCGCGAACTTGTCGGTGCCGGGCGCGCTCGACAACGATCGCTCGGGCGGCGGTTCGGATCTGAAGGTCGCCGATGTGTCGGGCGACTCGCAAGTCGATCTCATCGTCACCGCGAGCGAAGCCGACATCGGTGGGGTCGTCGACGCCGGCGCGGTGTACGTGTACCTGGGTGGCCCGGGCCTCGCGGGCTCGGTCGCGCCGACCGCGACGCTCACGATTCCGTCGGCGATCACGGGTGATCGGCTCGGCCATGTCGAAGCGGGCCGCGGAGTCGAGATCTCCGACGTCTCCGGTGACGGCGTGCTCGACATCGTCGCGGTGGCGCAGAATGCCGATGTCGCTAGCGTCGTCGACGCGGGACTCGTGCTCGTCTGGAAGGGCGGAGCACTCCTCGCGGGAGCGCCGGCTCCGGACGCAACGCTCACGGTTCCGGGTGCGATGACGTCCGACCGACTCGGGTTGGTCCAGTCCGGTCAACCGCTCCTCTTCGATGAGCTGACCGGCGACGCCTACCGCGACATCATCGTGAGCGCGCAAGATGCCGACTCGGGATCGACGATCGATTCGGGGGCGATCTACGTGTGGGCCGGTGGTCCGTCGCTGACGGGCGCCGTGAGCCCGATCGCGAAGCTTGCGGATCCGGCCGCTTCGAATAACGACCGGCTCGGACATGCGACCGGCCAAGGCATCCAGTTCGCCGACGTCAGTGGCGACGGCGTGCACGACATCGTCGCGGCCGCGCGCGACGCGGATGCAAATGCGATCGTCGACAGCGGGGCGGTGCTCGTCTGGGCCGGTGGAGCGAGCCTCACCGGCGCGCCTGCGCCCCTCGCGAAGCTCAGCGTCCCCGATTCCGTGCCCCTCGACCTGCTCGGCAACGTCGCCGGCCAGTGCATCATCATCGCCGACGTCAGCGGCGACGGGACGCTCGACGTGATCGTCGGAGCCAACGTCGCCGACATCGACGGTGTTCAAGATGTCGGCGCGGTGTACGTGTGGTTTGGCGGTGCGTCGCTCACGGGCTCCGTGGCGCCCTCGGCGCGCGTGGCGGTTCCCGGTGCGATCGCGAGCGATGGGATGTGCCAGATCTCCGGCGTGGGAGTCCAAGCCGTCGACGTCACTGGCGACGGCGTGCTCGACATCATCACCGGATCGAAGACTGCGGATAGCGGCGCTCCACCGCTGAATACCGGAGCCGTGTACGTCTGCGCGGGAGGGCCGAGCCTCGTTGGCGAGGTCGGACCGACGGCGATCCTCACGGTTCCGAACGCTGTCGGAGGGGATCAGCTCACCAACACGGCCGCGGGGCAGGCACTGCAACTGGCGGACGTGACCGGCGACGGTCTCCCAGACTTGTTCGCGGGTGCGGCGTTCGCGGACATCAACGGTGTCGTGAATTGCGGCGCGATCTATCTGTGGAAGGGACCCGTCACTCTGTCGGGCGCACCCACGCGCACGCTTACGAATCCGCTGGCCGACATCGACGACCGGCTCGGCACCTGAGCGCGATCAGCGCGCCGACCGCGCGCGACTCGCCGGATTTGAGCGACTCGCCTGATCCCAGCGATCCCCTCGATTCGCGCGATCGCGCATGATCGCGCGGACGAACGAGTTCACGTCGCGACTTCCTGCGCATCGCCCGGATCGCGTTCGCTCTCGGTCCCCGGCTCGCTCGCGGGCTCCGTAGCCGGCGCTTCGCCGAGATAGCGCGCGATCTCCGCCAGGAACAGCGGCCCGAGATCGTCAGCCTTCTTGTCGCCGACTCCTTTGATCGCGCGCAGGCGTTCGCGCGTGCGCGGCTTCTGCGCGGACATCAACGCCAGCGTGCGGTCGTTGAAGATGACGTACGGCGGAACCCCGCGCTCGCGCGCGAGCGCGCGGCGGAACGCGCGCAGCTGCTCGAACAGCGCTTCGTCCGCATCGGGACCGCCTTCCTCGAGCGCGGCGGCTTGCGCGGTGGTTCTTGCTGGAGCCTTCTTCGTCACCAGCACGACCGGCTCGTGCAAGCGCACCTCGCGCTCGCCGCGCATCACCTCGACGCCCGTCTGGGAGAGGAACAGCGTCGGATACTCGCCCGAGCTGACGCGCAGGTGGCCGAGACCGACGAGCTCCTCGATCCATCCGCGGACCGCGCGCGCGCTGTGGTCGGCCAAGAGTCCGTACGTCGAGAGTCGATCGTGGCCGGACTGTCGCACGCGCGCCGTATCGGAGCCGCGCAGGACGTCGGTCACGTGCACGGCGCCGTAGCGCTGCTCGCAGCGTACGACGCACGACAGGATCTTCTGTGCGACGACGGCGCTCTCCGCGATGCTCTGGATTTCGCCGAGGCACACGTCGCACGCGCCGCACGCGCTGTCGCCGAAGCGTTGACCGAAGTACTCGCACAGCGCGCGGTGCCTGCAAGTTGCCGCCGTCGCGAAGTGCCACACGTGTCCGATGCGCTCCAGCGCGTGCTCCAGATCGCCGAGCGCGCTCTCGACGCCCGCCGCGAGTGCTTCGCGCGCCGAACGCTCGATGAGCCGCTTCCAACCGTGGAAGTCCGAGCCGCCGTAGAACAGGACGCACTCGGCTGGCAAACCGTCGCGACCGGCGCGACCCGTCTCTTGGCTGTACTGCTCGACGCCCTTGGGCAAGCTCGCGTGCACTACGAAGCGCACGTCGGATCGGTCGATCCCCATCCCGAACGCGACCGTCGCGACGACGACGTCGATCTCCTCGCGCTGGAAGCGCGACTGCGTGCGGCGCCGATCGGCGGCATCCATCCCGGCGTGGTACGGCGCGGCGCGCACTCCACGCTGCACGAGCTCCGCGCACAGCTTCTCGACGTCGCTGCGCCGGAGGCAGTACACGATGCCGGCTTGGCCGGCGTGCCGCTCGACCACCGACATCACCTGCGCCAAGAGATCGCGCCGTCCGACCGCGCGGTAAGTCAGATTCGGTCGATCGAAGCATCCGACGATCACGCAGGGATCGCGCAGCCCCAGCGCGCCGATGATGTCGCCCTGAACGCGCGGCGTGGCCGTCGCGGTGTACGCCTGGATCGAAAGATCCGGCCGCGCGCGACGGAGCTCGCCGAGCGTGCGGTACTCCGGCCGGAAATCGTGGCCCCAGTGGCTGATGCAATGCGCCTCGTCAATCGCGATGCCGGCGATCTCCTGCGCTGCGAGACGCGCGAGCATCCCGTCTTGCATCAGTCGCTCCGGAGCCAAGTACAAGAGCTTGAGACGGCCGTGCGCGAGCTCTCTCTCGATCTCGTGTCGCTCGTGCGATTCCTGTCCGCTGTTCAGCATCCCCGCCGCGACGCCGCACGCACGCAGCGCGTCGATCTGGTCCTGCATCAGCGAGATCAGCGGGCTGACGACGACCGTCAATCCCGGGCGAACGAGCGCGGGTGCCTGGTAGCAGAGGCTCTTGCCGCCGCCGGTCGGCAAGACGACGAGCGCGTCACGCTGCTCGAGCACGGCCGCAATCGCCTTGTCTTGCAGCGGCCGCAGTCCGTTGAATCCAAACGTGCGGCGCACGACGTCGAGCGCGCGCTCCATATCACCCGCAGACTCGCGATCCTCCGCGGAGTCGCGGGCGTGACCCGGGGCGGTTGCCTCCGGCGCCGGCTCATCGAACTCGAGGTCGTGTGATCCGTGCTGTGCTGCGACCTTGGGATTCATGCGAGGGTGCTCCCGTACCCTCGCGGAGCACGACGCGACCAGCCCATCGGACCGCCCACGAGTCGGGGCGCCGACGAGTCAGACGGATTGGAGCATCCAACGGTTGCCGATCAAGCCTGCGATCGCGCGATCGCGACGCGAATCAGGGCGCTTCGCCGCGCGCGATGACCTCGATCTCGCCGAGGCCTGCGACGGCAAGCCCGGAGAACGTGCCGCTCACCTGGTCGAGCCGCACTCTCACGCGCCGCGCGACAAGTTCCGGGAACGCGACGTCGGTGCCCGTCAGCTCGACGACGCCGCTCGTGCGGGTCATGAGCGGTGACGCGGACGCGACGTCCTCGAAGAGTTGGACCGTCGTGGCCAGCACCTGAAGCGACGACTGCGCCGCGCCGCCGGGTCGGACGCGGTACAGGCGTACCGTCCGCACGGTCACCGGGACGGGGAAGAGGAGCTCCACCCACTGGCCTTGCGTCTGACCGCTGGCGCTCGTCCAGGTGTCGGTGTTCTTGCCCTTGGTGACGCGCCGGTCGATCACACGCACGTTGTAGTTCGCGTCGCGCGTGCTCGAGACGCTGACCGTCGCGCCGGGCGCGAGGTTCGTGAACGCGGCCTCCGTCTGCGACGCGGGCACCGGCATCATCGAGTGACCGGCGTGGCATCCGACGCAGCGCGAGACCGCGCCCGGCCGGCCGAAGTTGAGCCCCGCGACGTGCCCCGCGCCGACGCGATCGACGCCGCCGGTGAAGGGCACCTTGCCCGATGCGTCGCGTAGCTGTTCGAAGAGCGGGACGTTGGCGGGTGCGTCGGCCTTGACGACACGGCCGCTCGGAGAGACGCGGCGCTCTCCGAGGAAGATCGGCCAATCGAGGTTGGGATGCGAACCCGGGCTCGAGCGCTGGTGGTCGAGATAGAACCGCAGGCGTGCCGCGGATCCGACCGGCGGCGCGCTGATGATCTCGGCGTCGACGGGAGCGTTCGCGTAGACGTTGAGCGCTTCGAAGACGAACGTGCCGTCGGTGTCGTAGGGACCGCTCGCGCGCGGCGGCAGGGAGCTTGCGACCTGCGTGATCTGGTCGGGCAGGATCGGCGCGAGCGCGCGCGGTGCGAGTCGACGAGCACGTAGTTCGGTCGTCCCCGGCAAGTCGAACATCAGCGACAGCCCGGTGCCGTCCGCCTGCATCCGGTAGAGGCCGTAGTCCTGCGTCGTATCGGCCGCACGCGACACGACGAGGCTGCCGTCGCCCATGACGGCCGGCTCGGCGAAGTAATCGCCGTTGTAGATGTAGAGCGACGTCGGATTCGACGGGTTCACGTAGTCTTCCGACAGCGTGGTGATCCCGGCGATCGGCACGTAGAGCAGCGGCCCGCGCGGGAGGCGTCGCAGACCGCCGAAGCCGGCGGCCTTGGTCATCGACATCGCGGGGAAGAAGTTGCCGATGAGGTCGCCCGCGGCGGTGAAGTCGCCGCCGTACACGTGATTGCGCAGGTCGCCGGGCCCCGAGCCGCTCCACATCGCGAGCTCGGTCCCATCCGGTCGGATCGAGGCCGCGTGCCACGCCATGCGCCAGAGATAGTCGGGTCCGCCGTTCTGCACGAGACGGTCCGACGAAAGACCGTCCTTCTGCGCGTAGCCGCCCTGTGGATACACCGTTGCTGGGCTCACGATCATCGCCATGCTGTCGATGGGGAAGCGGTGATTGCGCCACCAGCGCGAGTACACGATCTTTCCCGTGAGCGGATCGACGCGCGGGCGTTCCGCGCCGCTGCGTTCGCTCGTGATGCGGTGGAGCGCGGTGCCGTCCGCTTTCACGACGTACAGGTTCGACGTGCGCACGTCGCTGTACTGCGCGAAGCTCGGCCAGCGCGTCGACGAG
>JANLUN010000686.1:0-3868 GCA_031363505.1 Planctomycetota bacterium
CTTGCGGCGCGGGGAACTTCGGGCTGCCGATGCCGTGAGGCTCGGTCGCGGTCGCGAACGCGCTGTCGAGACCCTTCACGGTGAGCCCGATCACGAACGTCGACACGATGACGCCGATGACGAGACCGATCTGCTGTCTTATCGGTGTCGCGCCGACGAGGTAGCCGGTCTTCAAGTCTTGGCTCGTCGCACCGGCGTTGGCCGCAGCGATGCACACGATCGCACCGACACACAGCGCGATGGGCTGGTTCGCATCGCCGCCCATGCCCATCGAAAGGAACACGGCGCACGTGCCGAGCAGCGTCGCAATCGTCATCGCGGAGATCGGGTTCGACGAGCTGCCGATGATGCCGACGATGCGCGAGCTCACCGTGACGAACAGGAAGCCGAACACGAGCATCAGCACGGCCATCACGAGCTTGCCGCCGAACGTGCCGGGCAAGATCGGAAGGACGGCCATGACACCGACGAGCGCGATGGAGCCGAGGACGACGACCGACATCGGGATGTCGCGCTCGGTTCGGATCGTCGCAACCGCGCCGGATCCGGCTTTGAGCGACGACACCGAACCCTTGAGCGACTTCAAGATCGTCGGCATCGTGCGGATCAGCGTGATGATGCCGGCCATCGTCACGGCGCCCGCGCCGATCAAGCGCACGTACGCGCGGTAGTAGCGCTCGGGATCGTTCGTCGCGCGCCAACCGTCGATGACGCTCTGCTTGAAGCCAAGCGACAGGAGTTGCGCGTCCGTCGTCGCGTCCGGGATCGCGAGGACCGTGAGGAGCGGGATCAGCACGATCCAGGCGATGACTCCGCCCGACACCATGATCCCGCCGATGCGCGGGCCGAGGATGTAGCCGACGCCCAGGTACTCGGGCGAGATCTCCGACGCGACGGTCGCGTTGGGAAGCTTCGCGGTCGCGCTGGTCTTGAACGCGACGCCTTCCTTCCAGAAGGAGAAGATCGAGTTGAGCGCCTTGTACACCGCCGACACGGCGACACCGCCGAACACGAGTCCGGCCATCCGGCCGCCTTTTTCACCGGCGATCAGCACGTCCGCGCACGCCGTGCCTTCGGGATACGGCAGGTTGCCGTGCTCCGCGACGATCAGCGCGCGCCGCAGCGGCACCATGAACAAGACGCCGAGGATCCCGCCGCACGCGGCGAGGGTCATGATGGTGATGTAGCCGAAGAACTCGCCCCCGCGCGATCCCTCCGATAGGAAGAGCAGCGCCGGGATCGTGAAGGCGACGCCGGCCGCGACCGATTCACCGGCCGAACCGATAGTCTGCACGATGTTGTTCTCGAGGATCGTGCTGCGGCCGAACATGCGCAGCACCGAGATCGAGAGCACCGCGATCGGGATCGACGCGGACACGGTGAGCCCGGCCTTGAGGGCGAGGTACACGGTCGACGCGCCGAAGAGGATCCCGAACAGCGACCCGAAGAGGATCGCTTTCGGCGTGAACTCAGGGATGTCCTGATCCGCCGGAATGAAGGGCTTGTGCTCGGCCGGCGGCTTGGGGGCCGGCGTGGGTGCCGCGTGTGCCAACTGCTCCTCCTTCTCACTCGAAGCAGCCGCGCGGACCGCCTCGTCGTCCCTTCTTGCCCCACCGGCGCGCGGCGGGAGCGCGGGATGCTACCTGAGGCGCACGGACGATCCAACATCCGCACACGCGTTGGCGGCGTTTCAATCCGGGAAAAAGGGCATGAACTGACTTGCTTCCGTGTGGTCCGCGGAGCGAGGAGTCACAGCGATTCATCCGCAACCGGAGCGAAGTTCGTCGGTCGACGACTCGAGCAGGGCCTGCGCCCTGTGACCACAGCGTCCACGCGGAGCTGTTCCCCGCGAACCGACCGCCCCCCGGCACCAACACTCGGGAGGGACTCAGACGGCTCGTTGTGTTCGATTCAGCCACCGGCTGCTTCGGGATTGCGCGAGCATTGAGTCGCGCGCACCACGATTGTCTGCGCGCCACGTTCCGAGCCCGCTCCCCCTTCGACAAACCGCTATCCCGCGCGGACAACGCGGGCACCGGTCCACACGAAAGCCAGTCAGTGCAAAAAGGGCATGATCAGCGGGAGATCCCGGTGATCGCTCAGGCCGACTGCGCCGGGTCGACCGCGGCTTCGGTCGAACGCACCTGCTCGCCGTCGCTCGTGAGCCGGCGACCTTGGCCTTCCTCGAGCGTGATGAGGTGCACCGGCCTGCGCCACAGTCGCGCGACGCTCTTCAGGGTCTCGCCCGCGTGCGCGAGCTGTAGGTCGCGACCGTCGTGACGGTGTAGGAAGCACAGCTCGCCCTTGCCCTCGAAGTTCTCGTCGACGAGCTCGATCTGCGGCAAACCGCCCCACGCCAATTCTTGGAGCAGGCGTTCCTTCACCTGCCGCCAGCCGCGCTCGACGACCTCGGTGCGGCCCGTGCGCGAGTTCTTGCCGAACAGGAAGAGCTCGCTCTTCTGCGCGAACTCCTCGTCGACGATCTCGTCGATGAAGCTCGCGTCGTTGTGCACGCGCCGCAAGCGGAAGAGGTCGATGCCCTTCTCCTCGGCATGACGGTACAGCTCGATGCCGAGCTTGTACGGGTTCAGCTGGCCGCCCGGCGCCGCGGTCGCGCCGCTGTGGCAGTCGGCGAAGTCGACGACCTCCGACGACGCGAGCACGCCGCCCGTCAGGATCTTGCTGTGCCAGTACGAGGCCCAACCCTCGTTCATGATCTTCGTCATGCGCTGCGGCATGAAGTAGTAGGCCTCGGCGCGCACGATGCGCAAGAGATCGCGCTCCCACGCCTCGAGCGGCGCGCACTCGACCAAGTAGCCGAGCACGTCGTACGTCGGGAGCCGCACGCGATCGCGATCCTTCGACGATTGCGTGCCGACTTGCGCGGACACGAGCACGCCGTCGAGCGTGCGGTGCGCGCCCGCTGTAGTGCTCGCACGCACCGACGATGCCGGACGGCCTTGGAGCTGTTCGCGCAGCGGCAAGAACGGGTCGAGCAGATTGTCGAGCGACAGCGCGCAGTCGAGGAACGTCTCGACTCGATCCTGTCCGTACGTGTCGATGTAGCGCCGCACGCGCGTCCCGTGGTTCGCCATCAAGTCGAGCATGTGCCGCTCGGTCGGTGCGAACCACATGTTGTTCTTGAAGAAGTCGCCGTGGCCGAACACGTGCGCCATCACGAGCTTCTGCTCCATCTCGGAGTTCGTGCGCACGAGGTAGGCGTACGTTGGATCGTTGTTGATCACGAGCTCGTAGATCTTCGAGAGGCCGTAGCGATGGCCCTTCTCCAAGCGCTCGTAATCCATCCCGAAACGCCACGACGGGTAGCGCACCGGGAAGCCGCCGTACGACGCGACCGCGTTGACGTCCTTCGCGTCGAGCATCTCGAACACGACCTCGAACGAGTCGAGGCCGTGCGATCGAGCGATGGCCTCGATCTCGAGCGCTTGCACCGCGAGCGCAGGCGTGAGCGAACGGCCGGACGCCACGGCTAACGTCCCTTCCCGAGGAACGCGCGGATCGCTTCGGGGATGCCGTCGCGATCGTTGATGCTCGCGGTGACGAGGTTCCCTTCGCCCTCGAGCGCGTTGTCGAGGTCCTTCTTGAACTGTCCCGAGCCGTACGCGCTCTTCACTTGGCCGTAGCAGAACTGATTGACGCGCGGGAGGATCTCGTCGCGCAGCAGGTGCACGCACCTTTCCGTATCTCGCGCGGACCAGTTGTCGCCGTCGGAGTAATGGAACGGGTAGATGTTCCAGTCCTCGGGGCGGTACTTCTCCTGGATCAGCGAGAGGCACAGCTCGAACGCCGACGAGATCTTGGTGCCGCCCGATTCACGCAGGTGAAAGAACGACTCCTGGTCGACGAC